>DAHZQE010000476.1:0-6489 GCA_027409005.1 Ferrimicrobium sp.
GCGTGGGATCGTTTCCATAATGGCCGGATACCGGGAGCCACCTTCGATCCGTCTGGTCATATCTATGTTCCTGAACCGGAGTCGATGCTTTTACCAATGGCTGCGGTGTACGCGAGAGTATCTTCGCACCCGCAAAAGGATGATTTGGATCGACAGGCGGACAGGCTTGTGGCTTATGCCAACGCTCGTGGCTATCAGGTTGTAGCGGTAGTCAAAGAGATCGCGTCAGGCGTGAATGACAAGCGTCCACGCCTGACCAAGCTGCTTGCCAATCCTGAATGGGGAACGTTGGTCGTTGAACACAAAGACCGCCTCAGCCGAGTCGGGTTTGGATGGTTCGAGGTGCTTCTCCAAGCGCAGGGTAAGAAGATCGATGTTGCCAATCCTGCACAGGACGATACCTCCGATCTCATGGCGGACTTCATGGCTATCGTCTATAGCTTCGCGGTCCGTATGTATGGTTTGCGTTCTGCCAAGCGTAGAGCCAATCGGGTCAAGCTGGCGATGACAGCTCCGGTGGATATGGCAGATGATCCGACGTGACCAAGACCATCGAGAATACCACCACTTCGATCAAGAAGAAGCGAAAGAAGAAACCGCCAGTTGTTCGTGCCTATCGGCTCCAACACAAGGCAAACGCTGGCAAGGTCGCGCGGGTAGCCGCCGTACTGCCCGAGTATCAGAAGGCCGCCAAGATCATCCAGGCCAACCAGATGCAGGCATTTGTCCAAGATGGTGCTGGGTTCTGGAGTCGAAGAGACCCTGGCGAGTTCGAGACCAAACTATCCGAGCGATATAAGCGATCCGTTCAGAATCAGGTAGTGGCAGGACTTGACTCATGGCTAGAGTTGTCCAAACAGGAGATTCGCCAGATCATCGCCCACTCGGAACTGCCCGATGAGACAAAGGCTGACCTATGGTGGCTCAATGCGTGCAATGCGCATTATGCCAAGGAAGCCACGGTCCCTGTGTGGATCTATCCAGATGACGTCAGAACCGGCTCCGGTGAACGCCGATCTGCGCCACCAGAGACACTATCCCTCCTCAGGGCCATAATGAAGCACGTTCGTCGTCACCGTGTACACGTTCCTCAACTATGGCGATCAAGGACGATGGCACTTGATGGAACAGTGGCTCAGGTCACACCGACACAAGGCAGCATGTACGAACTATGGGTTCGTGTCTCAACGCTGGATGCAGGGCATCCTATATGGATTCCACTAAAGAAAACCAGTTCTTCAATGATGCACCTGGCGAGCTGTCGAACTTCGCACAGGTTACGGTGTCTCGTGATGGAGCGCTCAAGGTCACACTGGTCAAGCGATCCAACAGGGCCGCGCCTGTTCTGATTGGCGAGGATATCAGTCTTGACTGGGGCCTCAACTCCATGTTCGCTAGCGACCTTGGAGATCAGCTAGGAAGACAGTTCTATCCGTGGTTGCGCAAAGTAGATGTTCAACTGACCAAGCTCACCGTCGAACTACAGCGTCGGGGGATCAAACCCAAGACGAATGCCCGCTATCGTAAGTTCAACCAGAGAATTCGCGAGTATGTGCGCAACGAGGTTGGACGAATCCTCAACCGACTAGTCAAGCGATATGGGATAAAGTCGATCACCGTCGAGACTCTTGACTTTCGGAATGGCGACTTATCCAAGAAGATGAACCGCATACTCATCAGAGCCGGAAGAGCAGCCGTCAAAGAAAGGCTCAAGTCGATGTCCGAGACACAGGGCATTGAGATACACGAGGTCAATCCCGCCCATACGAGTCGTGAGTGCTCGGGGTGTTGGTTTGTCTCTAAACAAAACCGCAAGGGTCCGCACTTTGTCTGCGGATTCTGCCACAAGCGTCTGAATGCTGACACCAATGGGTCGCGCACTATATCCATGCGACGTTCGCATGGGTTGCAATATCCATACGCCAGCAGGCAGACCGTCCTCCAACGCCTTGACGCAAGGTTTGAAGCTCGCTGGGATCTTAAACCCGGTGAAGCCGAGAAGTTGCGCCTAGCGAAGGAGCGACGCAAAACCACGCCCTGTCACAGTCGGGCTAACCTCTCTTTGGAGCATCCGGGGATTGGAAACGAAATCTCATCGATGCCGCTTTTGCTAGCGGATAAACATCAATGAAATTAGAGACTGTGCACTGATGCGAAAGACACAACATAGGCTCTGGTCCGATCTCCATCCCTTGCGGTGAACGATCACAAGCCACCACTCTCACCCACGCGTCGTACACACCACTCACTGTTCGGACTCCGCCAGGGCGCCAGCTTCGGACCACCGGCCCTGGTTGGCAACCACCGAATCTAGGCCGAAAGCGACTCGAAGATAATCTCTGCAATACGTTCTGGATACTGGGCATGAAGATCGTGATCGCCCATGATTGGGCGGAGCCAGCCTTGGTTTGGAGCCTCGGCGAGCAGTCTGCCCGCGGCCTCAGTCTTGGCCTCATCCGCCTCTGGACTCCCTGCAAGCGCCGGGATCAGGAGTAGTTTGGAGCGAAGCCGCCCAGCATCGATATGTGGCTCGTAATCTAGGAGATCGCTCAAAATGACCATATGGTCGCTGACCGCCAAGCGCCGATAGGCTAGCCCCGCAGAGTCGACGTGAAAGCCGGCTCGGGCGGCGAGTAGGATCTCTGGATCCCAGTCCTCGTACCGCCGTCGAAAAAAAGCGTCCAACTCCTCGATCGGTCGCCCGTCAATCTCTGCAGGACGCAACTCTTTGAGCGCATCCTCCCTGGATGGGAAGGCGCGCCCCATGGCTTGAAATCCACCATCGACTAGACCTACCACGTACGGCCTGACCTCTGGCTTATCGGCGGCGACTGCTCCGTAATGGAGCGCTACCGAGGCACCCCACGACTGGCCAACGACCGCTAGTGGTTCGCTGGGCGAGATAGACTTCACAACAGTTAGAAGATCATCTGCGCTCTCGGCGATACCCATCGGAGAACCCGCGCCGCCCGAACGACCGTGGCCCCTTTGATCGACGGTATAGCTGCAAACTCCCTGTTCTGAGAGCAAGCGAGCGACAGGCCACCACAGTTGTGCATTCGACGAGAGCCCATGCAGCAAGATCACCGACGCCGTGAGACTAGGACCGACTGGATCAAACCGATCCAACACAAGCCGAACACCATCTCGCATCCTCGCCTCAAGCGTCTCCATGACCCGCCACCTCACCTCTAGGACACCTTGACCCAAGACACACCGACTACCACTGATTCTCGAACCGAGAGAACGCTTTAAGGGTAGTATGAGGTGATGAGTTTGGAGTCAGTACACAGCGGTTCACTGGAGCCAGCAATCCAAGAGATCGCAGCGGCCATTAGTGCCTACGACGGCCCGAGTGGGGTCTACCAGCTCAAAGGATTCGCCTCGTTGGTTATGAAACAAGCACTGAAAGATCCTGTCTTTCGCGCTGACCTGTTTCGACTTGTGGATGTCTTCCCTTCCCTGGAGGGGCCGGAGCAGATTACTGCACATGTGCTCGAATACCTCGATCCTAGAGCTCCAAAATGGATGGCGGCAAGCCAGTCACTCGCATCGAAACTCGGTATCGGCCGCTCCGTATTGACGTCGCTAACTCGAAACAACATCATCGAGATGGCTAATCAATTTATCCTTGGAACTGAGCTCGATGAGATCGCTCGCAAGGTGGGTCAGATGGCCCAGCAAGGCTATCTGACCACGGTCGACCTGCTTGGTGAGAAGATCATCACCTACCCTGAGAGCGACAGGTACATCAAGCGCCTTACCGACATCCACGAACGGCTCGCCACCTCTGCTCCATTTCTTGCGATCAACACCAAGCTCACTGGACCCAAGATCAGCATCAGCGTCAAGCCGAGCGCACTCACTCCTCATTACGGACCGTTGCAGCGTCGAGTCGCTATCGACGAAGTCATCGAACGCATCACTCCACTCCTAAAGTCAGCGCAAGATGCCGGTAGCTTGATCTTTCTCGATATGGAGCATTATGACACCTATGAGTTGACGCTTGAGATCTTCAACCGACTGGTGAACGACCCGAACTTCGCTGATCTCCAACTCGGACTTGTGCTGCAGGCGTATCTACGTCGACATGTTACCGAGCTCAAGTCACTGCTAGCTCGTCTCGAAGGCTACGAGTCCGACAATCCACGGCTGTGGATACGCCTTGTCAAGGGTGCATACTGGGACACAGAGTTCGCCCAGGCATCGTCGGAGTCGCACACCCCTCCAGTCTTCACAGATAAGGCCGAGAGCGATATCAGCTACGAGGAGTCTGTTAAGCTACTTCTCGACAATCATCGGAAGGTGCATCCAGCCTTTGGCTCCCACAATCTGCGCTCGCTCTCCTTCGCGATCGCCTATGCCCGGAGCCTAGGGCTCACCCCCGATGACTATGAGATTCAGATGCTCTTTGGGATGGCAGAACCGATGTCCTCAGCACTGCTCGCTCAGGGTCAGTCGGTACGGATCTATACCCCAGTAGGCGAACTGCTACCCGGCATGAGCTATCTTGTGCGCCGTCTGCTCGAAAATACGTCAAACTCCTCGTTCGTCAGGGCGCGCTTTGGAGGCAAGCAGTCGATCGCTCGCCTGGTAGCGCCACCCAAACTCACACGCGAATCGAAACCTCCAACCGGCTATCCCGCCGGATATAAGCATGAGCCGACGACCGAGTTCCACCACCAGCATGAGATGCGGCTCCAACAGGAGGCGATAGAGAACGTCGCCACCACGCTAAATACCAGCAACAAAATCCGGCTTTCGATCGGCCGCCCTCTCGCTGAGAGCGGAGTCTGGTCGACTTCGTTAAATCCAGCTAACCCAACTCAGATTCTCGCCCAGATCGAAGAGGCGAACGAAGAGCAGGTGGAGGCGGCAGTATCGGCGGCGCTTGCTGCACAACCAGAGTGGTCGAGCGCCTCGCTTCCAGAGCGCGCCACGATTCTCCGCAAGGCAGCCGCCTATCTGCGCAGCCATAGAAGCGAGATCAACGCCATTGAGATCATGGAGGCTGGGAAACCCTGGCTTGAAGCCGACAACGACATCGGAGAGGCGATTGACTTTCTCGAGTACTACGCGATCTGGGCGGAGAGACTCGACACCGAACGACTCGACTCTCCAGCTGGCGAGACCAATCAACTTCGTTATCGCAGTCGTGGAGTCACTCTAGTGATTCCACCCTGGAACTTCCCGCTGGCTATCCCGATGGGAATGACGGCAGCAGCCCTGGTAATGGGTAACTCTGTGATCCTGAAGCCGGCCGAGCAGACGCCTATCACTGCAAGCTATATCGTACGTGCATTTGAACATGCCGGACTGCCAGCAGGTGCGCTCTGTCTCGTTCCAGGTCGAGGGGAGACCGTGGGTGCAAAACTTGTACGCCACCCACAGATCTCGACCATCGCCTTCACCGGCTCTCGGGCGGTTGGGCTTGATATCATCGAGGCCGCCAGCCACGTCGCACCTGGCCAAACATCCTTAAAACGAGTTGTCGCTGAGATGGGAGGGAAAAACGCGATAGTGGTCGATATGGATGCTGACCTTGACCAAGCGGTACCCGGTGTGATCTACTCTGCATTTGGGTTTGCTGGTCAGAAGTGCTCAGCATGTTCGCGGGTTATTGTCCATCGACAGATCTTCGATGCCTTCGTCGATCGTCTCGCACTCGCCACCAGCACGCTGATAGTCGGTGATCCTCGTGACCCAGCAATCCAGGTGGGTCCTGTGGTAGATGATGCTGCCTTCGCCAAGATCACACGCATGATCGAAGAGGGGAAGAAGGGTTCGGAGCTGTTGGAGCAAGGGACACTGCCAGATAGCGATGGTTACTACATTCCCCCAACAGTCTTCGTGAATCCCGACCGCCAGTCGCCTCTGTATCGAGAAGAGATCTTTGGTCCAGTCCTGACGGTGGAGCGTGCAGACGATCTCGATGACGCCATCTGGCGAGCTAACGACACCATCTATGCCCTGACACAGGGGGTATTCTCGCGATCCGCTCAGGCGATCGCCCGGGTGGCGAATGCAGCACGGGCGGGGAACTTCTATGTCAATCGAGGCATCACTGGCGCTGTTCCTGGAAGACATCCATTCGGCGGTTTTGGCAACTCCGGCGTAGGTTTCAAGGCTGGTGGACCCTCGTATCTGATCCAATTCGCCGACCAGCAGGTCATCTCGGAGAATCTACTACGGCAGGGATTCTCGCCCGATATCAGTGAATAAGCCTCGCCCGGCGATAACCCAAGGGCCGGGTAGTACGCGATACCGAGACCGGTTAGCTTTTGACGAATCCAGATATTACGGCTATCTCCAAAGTGCGCTCTCGAGCGCGCTCCGTCTAGTCGACGCATCCGAGAGTCGAGAGGTAAAGCTCTGATCGTCCGTGGGTAGCTACCAAAACAAACGCCAGCCGTCACAGGGTTGAGTGACGATGCCTCTGTATGCGCAGGGTACTAGTGCGGATGGATTCTGTATGGGCGATTCTGTATG
>DAHZQE010000482.1:0-3716 GCA_027409005.1 Ferrimicrobium sp.
GACATTTTCACTCTTCTTCAGACCCTCGACGGAGGGAGTACCTGGAAGGAGGTCTACCCAATGGTGCATCCTCGTCCGGTAAATAGCGTGTCATTCGTCAATGCCCAAGTTGGTTACGGAGTCGGTGTACCTGGCGATGCCAACGCTTTCCTAAAAACCGACAACGGTGGCCCCCGGAATGCTCTCGCATCGGCGAGACGCTCTGTGGCAGTGAGTGCCGCATGCATCGCGCGGTTGTCAGCTCTTGCCTTCTCGCGCAGGATCGCCCGCTGTACATTCGTGGGCTTTGCTGCCATGGTGATACCTCCCTATAGTCTCTCGAGGACTCCACCCTGGGGTCATCTCATTTATGCGCCATGACGTTGGAAAGCGGTCAGTGGCGTTGTACCATTCGTGTAGCGGGTGCAGAATGGGTGTTCGCAACAGCACGAACAATCGTCGAGAGTCGACGCACTGAGAGATCGGTCAATTCACTGGCCAGTGCTACGGGCATGGTGGAGAGTAGATCAGCAGTAGCTACGGCTAATTCGTTGGTAGCTCGATCGACCTCAACCTGTGCGGCAGTGATGGCTCCGTCCCATCTCCGATCGATCGAGGCGATGATGTGGCGGTGCTGTGTGTAGCTTGCGATGGTGCGATAATCGGTAGGTTTCACCTTCCTCTTTTCCCAGCGGCGGAATTGTGCGAGCTGGTGGGCAGAGATCCCTTGTGCGTTCAATGCCTTGCCTTTGGCTGCGCGCAATTGGCCCAGCCGATCGATAGCGCTCTCCAGTGCAGCATTGGCCACCAGCCAAGTGCGAAGGACACTCTCTCGTTGCACATGCAGTTCTCTAAGGCGAGGGTGAGGGTTGTCGGTCATACCTACAGGGGTGAGCAGACGAAAAGCGGGCAAGCAGAGCCACAAAGGCGAGTTTGCCAGCCTCAACCAAGTAATTCCCAGATCAGAACGGTCTCGGCCCAGCTAACTCCTCTTCCAAGATGTCGTTGCCCATCTGACGCTCGAAGGCCTGCCGGATTAGACCCATCACGTAGGGAAGGTCGTCCAGATTGGACAGCCCTACCTCGCAATCCCCGTTTCCTGACCGCCCGATGCTGGTCACGTCACGGGACATGCCCTTGGGATCATAGAGCTCCGGGAAAGGAATGTTCAGTGAGAGCAGCAGTCGGGCGGCCTGTGGGACTACGTCCACGAAGTTGGTCTCAGCCTTATATGCCACGTAGGACTTGAGAAACTCCTCGGTGACACACGGATCCAGGCCCAACACCTCCCTGCGAAGTGCCTCAAAGCGCGCCCGGCTGCTTTTGCCTTCTGCTAGGTGGACGTGATCCAAGATTGAATACGACGGCGCCGTCCTCTTCGATGGTGGCCTATACCTACGGACCACCTCTCTGTCAAGGTCTGGCGAGCTCCAGACCTTGACAGCAATACTGGCGAGATCGTGCGCACGCTCGTCGATGGCATCCTCGTTCCACCGTTCAATAGATCCCAGTCCCTGGTTCAGTCTGAGTGGGCTCTCCTTGAAGCCGCCCTTCATGTCACGCTTCTCTGTGAACTGCCGATCGCTGTACTCACTGTTGTAACCCGTTAGTGTTAGATTTCCCAGGGTGTGGAGTTTCTGTTGGTGTACCCGTTCCCACTCGGGACCGAGTTCACTACGCCAGGCATCTGAGAGGTTGTCATTCTGGGGCATGATGTGCTCGATGGTGTACTCATCGACCGGCACGCGTTCCTTTCGACCGAAGTTCTCGAGGCGGCGAAGCCAATAGCTACGGCGGGGATTGTTGTAGAGATCCCGGGTCATCAGCTCACGCTTGAACTCTTCATCTGATGGAAACCTGCGGTAAGACGGCAGGAGCATGAAGGCAGCCATCGCACTCTCGACATAGTGATTCTTGTCCAATTCTCTACTGAAGGTGGCGAAGGTTTTATTGAGTGAGTTGGTCGGTATCGCGCAGACGGCGCGGCGAAACACATACGACTCGACCATCCGGATGATGTCGACAAAGTCCGACTGGCTCAACCGATGGGCAGCGTAATCGTCGTACAGCTCCAATAAAAGCGGATAGGCAACGTCGACCTTGAGCTCTCGCAGGTCCTGGAACGCCTCGGCTAAGGTGCGGTCGACCTCACGGCCCAGAGCCATGGCACAGTAGTAGCTCGCATAGGATCGGATATCCGCAACAAGCTTATCTACCCCTTCCTCCTGGACAGGAGGGCGCCGGGAGTACGCTTTGAACGCTTCGTAGACGGCCCGGACGTTGGGAATCTCTCCCGTCTTGACGGTCAGATAGTCACGCATGAAGCGGTCGAAGTGGATACCATAGGCCTCCTGGCCAAAATTGAGTTCCATCGGTCGCCAGTGGTCCTCGTACAAGGCTGTCTGGTGACCTGGCTCCAACCCCATCAAGACATAATTGCGAATGAGGTCGGCCTGGCTCAGCTCTCGCCCGGTCGAGTTCATGCTCTCGAAGATCAGTTGCGGATTATCCTGCTCCCGATTGAGAGCGACGTCAACCAAGATCAGCTTGCTAAGACCATGGCATAGCACTGCGACATCCTTGAGCTTTTCGATCAAGCTGCTGAAGAGATCAAAATTATCCTTGATTCGCAGAGAATACTGATCTGGTAGTGCCTTTTGCCGTAGTAGGGCCTTTAAACTTTCCCGGTCTGTCTGGGTCAGCAGCAGCTTGTAGCCGCGCTCTCCCTCCTCGACATCGTTGTAAAGGTAATAATGGCGAATCTTCTTCGCAGAGAAGCCGTCCACGGGCTCGGAATCGCCAACATGACGAGCTAACGCCTCCAGCAGAAGAGTGAGGGACGTTAGTCTCTGTTGTCCGTCGATAACAAGCAAAGGTGTCTGACTGGACACCTGATAGAGACCCTTCTCGATATAGACGACCGATCCAATAAAATGAGCCTTGATTGCATCGTCGCGGCCAGACCGCAGGATATCATCCCATAACTGTCGGCACTCGACGTCAGTCCAGCTGTAGGTGCGCTGATAAATGGGGATGGCAAACTGCGAGGACTTCTGCATGAATTGTAGAGCGCTTGTTTCGGTCGCTTTCATTTTGGATTCTCCTCTGGTTTGACTTTAAAGGTACACGCCCGATCAGATCATCCCTTGTCCGCCGGGCAGATTAGCGACAAGGCAAACGTCGACGAAGTGGGAATCGGGCCTTTGTACCCTGAAACTCGACTATCTCATTTTCAATAAGGGTCAACAATAAACACGCAGCATCTCCATCATTTCGTTCGCAAATGAAGTCAGACTTTCAGCAAATAGTAACCGCCGAATGCGCGGGGTCAGATCGAGCGCTGTTTCTCAGCTGCCGGCTGCTTCCGATAGGTGGATGCTAGGGACGAGGTCGCGTCCATGCGTGGTAGCCATTTTCGCCATTCGACGAATATACACCGGCTGCAGACCAGCCTCACAAAGACCACTATTCAACCCAAGCAGACCAGGATCACCCCGATCCCTAACCGCTGGCCACAACCAGAGCCCAGCCGGTCTCAACACCAGAGCCCACCTCGAACACCCAAAACCTGACGAAGTTCCTACCACACACCTTGCATCCGAGGCCGCTACCGCGAGATTCGAACAGGCATTCGTCAATGAGCATGACAGATTTCCAACCGGTGGGCCCTCTAACAAGGACACACTCGGCACCCCTTTACCAAAGGAACACTCCCATGCTCACCATCCGCAAGCTCT
>DAHZQE010000486.1:0-3834 GCA_027409005.1 Ferrimicrobium sp.
GTGCAAACGATGAGGGTCCTGCTTTGGGACGAAGCATACGCCCCGGAGGAAGATTCAGGTCCTGGGGGTGGGTGGAGCGCTAGGCGCCACAAGCGGGCGCCAATCCCTCTTCTCTGACGTAAGAAACGCCATGCAATCATGGTACATGCGTCTGGCGAGCCGCAGGGCCAACTCCGCACTCGACCTCAGGCTGGGGAAGAAGCCGCACCTGTTCACGCGGGACGCCCTCCATGGCAGGTTCTGTCGTCAACGATCGAAGCCCGCGATTGCGGCCTGTCCAGTCTGCAATCGGATTCCACCGCGTTTCGACCGTCGATCCGTCACATGTGGCGGGTCAATTCCCACTCCCAAGACTGGCCCTCTCGGCTGCCTGCCGTGCAGCCGGCCTTCTGTACGGCAGCAGAGGCAGCTGGGAAGAAGGTAAGGCAGAAGGCCTGGTGGGGCCCGGGGACCTTGGGTGTGGAGCTTACCGCTCCCACTCGCTGCTCGGCTCTCCCGCCCTCTCACCCTCTCACGTACATGTATTTCCCGTCATCCCTGGTCCCATTCGACGCCGCCGATTGACGGACTTGCCTGGCTACTCCTGCACCTTATCATCCCGCCTTGCATTCTCTGCAACCCCGACGCACGCCAACATCTGCTACGGCACCGCCTATCTCCGGCTTGGCGGACTATATACTAGCATTGTTGACGCCAATCTGCCCTCCGCAAGCCTCTCGCTGCTTTTCGACCCCCTCCCGTAGAGCACCACCACGCTTTAACCCGCCGTCTTACTCTGTCCTCGGCTTAATGCTGCAGAAGGTCGCCGATCTCGATTCACGTGTCAGTTCACCCGACAAGGCTGCAGCTGGTAAGCTGACTTGCGCCCAGTTCCACAACAAGGGCGTATTAGTACGTTCTATCCGCTCACTAAAATGGCGATGAACCACGAGAACAAGTTCATGGGATCCTCCTCACCGGAAAACGAGGTCGCGACAGGTTTCGGCACTGGCGCGTACTATAATGGATTTGCGCCAGACTCCACCGATCCTGAAAAGAATGCCTTGCCAGGCGGGCAAAGCAAAAGCAAGTCGCGCAAGATGAGCAGGATTGGGCCACCACTCAGCCAGTCCATCCCGGCCAAGTCTTCCTCGGTCCCGGACCTGACTGGTGACGATGCATCCGACCCGAGCATCGCCATTGGCAAGCAGATTGAGATGGAAGCGGGCAATGCGATCAGATACAGGACGTGCAGTTGGCAAAAGCTAAGATTTATCTTCGAAGCATGGCGGAAGGTATGATGCGCTAACGGCTTTGAACAGACTGCCGCGTTGCTCTTCTCCGAGTACATTTGTCTGGCTATCATGTCCTTCCCATACTCCTACTCCGTTCTCGGTCTCGTGCCCGGCCTGATCTTGACTGTCGTGGTGGCAGCCCTGGTGCTGTACACCTCGTTGGTCGTTTGGTAAGATCTACTCTGAAAATGCACGATACATCCAGGCTAACGTTGTGCAGGGAGTTCTGCCTTCGCCATCCCGAAGTCAAGGACGTTTGCGATATCGGCCAAATGCTATTCTGGGGCAAAAAGTGGGCATGGTGGTTCACGGCGGTCATGTTCCTGGGCAACAACACCATGATTCAGGGCTTCCATTGTCTGGTCGGCTCCAACTACCTCAACACCATTTCCGGCCACGCGATCTGCACTGTCGGCTTCAGTGCCATCATGGCCACGATCCAGTGGGTATGTTCTCTGCCACGTACATTCGGCACTCTTGCGAAGCTGGCCAGCGCAAGTGCGCTATTTACCTTTATCTCGGTCTTGCTCGCGACCATCTTCGCTGGTATCGAGGCCCACCCTGGAGGCGCAGCCGGGGCGAAATGGCCATCTCTAGGCCCTGTCGCTGTTTGGGCCATCCCGCCGACCGGTACCACCTTCATTGCTGGCATGAACGGCTTCCTGAACATCAGCTACACGTTCATCGGCCAGATCACGATCCCGTCATTCATTGCCGAGATGAGGGATCCCAAGGACTTCCCGAAGGCGCTCTGGGCTGTAACGATCGCCGAAGTCATCGTGTTCTCCACCGTCGGCGCCGTCATATACGGCTTCACGGGGACGAACTACAACGTCGCCCCGGCTTTCGGCTCCCTCGGCAACGACTTGTACCTCAAGATCAGCTTCAGCTTCATGATCCCAACCCTGATCTTCCTCGGAGTGCTGTACGCTTCTGTCTCGGCTCGCTTCATCTTCTTCCGCCTGTTCGCTGGCACCCACCATCTGGGCAACAATACTGTCATTGGCTGGGTGTCTTGGGCGGCGATCCTCGGCGCCACCTGGATCGTCGCATTCATCATCGCCGAAGTCATCCCATTCTTCAGCGACTTGCTCTCGCTGATGAGCTCGTTGTTCGACAGCTTCTTCGGCTTCATCTTCTGGGGCGTGGCTTACATTCGGATGCGCAAAGCAGACCACGGAGCTGCGTTCTGGAGGGTCAGAGGGTGGCGTGGCATTCTCGGATTCGTGAACAGCATTTGTCTGATCTTGATCGGGCTGTTCTTCCTGAGTGTCGGCACGTACTCCTCGGTCCAGAACATCGTCGACGGATATAACACGGGGAGCTTCGGTGGTGCATTCTCTTGCGCCAACAACGGTCTACTGGGTTAGTGGCAAGGCTTCAGAATGGAAGGGCACGAACGGATGATGGATGTGTGCGCTATGAGGAGGCCTTTTTGGAACGAGCCGAAAGCGCCAAAAGAGTTCTGTAGGCTTCGAGGCCCTGTTGGGGAATGACTGTCTCAAGAATGTTATTTAGCTCTCGTTTGGACAGCCAGTCTTTACCCGGAGCCTTGTGCGCCAAGAACGAATGCCCCGCTGTGACGTCCGTCTGCCCTCAATGCGAGTCGGCTATTGTTGATCAGCTTCTTCCCGTCCAATTTACCGTGAATTTCAAAATACATCGTCCGCCCCTACCAGAAAGGATCCCTTCCCCAACACAACCATGTCTGGCCTCGTAGACTTCAGCCAGCCCAGCTTCTGGGGTCGGTCACTTGTCGCATTGACTGCCGAACACCCTAGCTAACAAATTGTCCAGTGGCCGTAGGCTTCATCGTCTTCAACCCAACTTTCTGGAACACCGCCGCCCGCACCGAATACCACCACAAAACCCTCACTAAGCTCGCCGGCGGCAATCCTCTGTACGGTTGCTACGGCCTCGCCCTCACCATCTTCACCCTCGGCCTGATCCGCGATGCCTTCTACGAGCGAGCTCTACGGGAACAACCCGCTCACCCACTCCTTCTCTCGTCTCTCTCGCAATCACTCGCCGTCGTTCTCATTGTATGCGGCAACGTGTTGGTGCTGAGTAGTATGTGGGCGCTGGGGGTCACCGGGACGTATCTGGGCGATTACTTCGGCATTTTGATGGATGAGATGGTTACTGGATTCCCATTCAACGTCACAGACGCTCCGATGTACTACGGGAGCACGATGAGCTTCCTGGGTACTGCGCTATGGTTTGGAAAGCCGGCGGGTGTGCTTTTGACGGGGCTGGTGTTTGTGGTGTACAAGATCGCGTTGAGCTTCGAGGATCCGTTCACGGCGGAGATCTACGCCAAGAGGGAGAGGGAGCAGAAGGCTGGGAAGAAGACTTCGTAGAGGGTTGAGTTGGTGGTAGTAGGCAGCGAAGCAAAAAGTAAAGGGTGTGAGAGCGGAGCATTGGCGGAGTTTGTTCGAGATACCCTCTAAGCGTTGCTTATTCAACATGAGCGCTTCCGATAAAGTATATGGTTGGGATCATGAAGCTGAAGCTGATCTTGAGGTACAAGTCGTTGCCGAGGGAGCCGAAAGCCGGGGCG
>DAHZQE010000114.1:0-3998 GCA_027409005.1 Ferrimicrobium sp.
GCGCACATACTGATACTGAGACCTAGGGCCTTCGAATACTCCTACAGCGAGGAGATAGAAGCAAATCACCAGAACTCCTGGAATTAGGTAGAGCGCACTCATGAGAGAATAGTAGCCGACTTCTCCGACGATCCCAGCATGTTGTCAACAAGCAGCGATGAATCTTCTCTGGCCGGGCAGTGGCCTAGATCCCGAATACACGAACAGCTCAGCTTGCGCTAGCCTGGAGCTATGACCGCCTCCGTGAGACTCGCAGCTGGTGACAGAGCACCTTCATTTTGTCTACCAAACCAATACTCATCACAGATATGTCTCGAGTCCCTAGCCGGCAAGGTCAGTATCGTCTACTTCTATCCCAAGGATATGACCCCTGGATGTACGCTTGAGGCCACTGATCTCAACGAGATCGGTGGCGAACTTCAGAGTCTCAACATTGGACTACTAGGTATCTCTCCAGACAGTATTGACAGTCACCGCATTTTTGCCGAGCGTTTCCAGCTTGGTTTTGACATACTTTCGGATCCAACCAAGGACGTGATGACTCGATGGGGTGCCTACGGAGAAAAGATGAACTACGGACGCAAAGTGATAGGAGTAATCCGTTCGACCTTTATTCTCAACCCCGACCTAACCATCGCCCATGCCTTATACTCGGTCAAGGCAACTGGACACGCCACTCGCATCCTTCGGTTATGTGAGGCGATGGCAGCATCGCACTGATCGAAGCATAATGGCCGTCATTGGAGATTCACTCTTTAGCTATGGCACAGACGGTCTGGGCCTAGCAAAACTGAATCGCTACAAAAAAGGAGCATAGAACCATGTCAGAAGCCGTCATCGTCGCAGCCGTACGAACACCAATCGGGAGAGCCTTCAAGGGATCACTGGTAGGTGAACGACCCGATGACCTCTCTGGACTCGTCATAGCCGAGCTAATGAGAAGACTACCGTCACTCGATCCAAGCCGGATCGACGATGTGATCTGGGGTGCCGCACTTCAACACGGCGAGCAAAGCATGAATCTGGGCCGTAACGTGGCGGCGCTCGGCGGCCTACCCGATACTGTACCAGGGACCACGGTCAATCGGTTTTGCGCATCTTCGCTGCAGTCGATTCGCATGGCTTTCCACGCTATCAAGGCTGAGGAGGGGGAGGTTTTCATAGCCGGCGGGGTGGAGAGTACAACGAGATGCTCGCTGAAGGGTTTTGACCCCGAGGATATGAATCCTCGTTTTACCGACCAGTCGCGCCCGGACTATATCAACGAGATGTACATCCCGATGGGACTGACCGCTGAAAACGTTGCCAAGCAGTACAACGTCACCCGCGAAGCCATGGATGAGTACGCTAAACTTTCTCAGGATCGTGCAGCGGCCGCCCTGGCATCAGGCTTCTTTGACCGAGAGATCCTCCCAATTACCTTGGCCGACCAGACGGTGCTCACCCGTGACGACGGTCCGCGGCCAGACACTACGCTTGAAAAACTATCCAGCCTCAAACCGGTGTTCTTACCCGACGGAACGGTGACCGCGGGCAACGCATGTCCTCTCAACGACGGCGCCGCTGCGGTCGTCGTCATGTCCGATAGGGTCGCCAATGAGCTCGGTCTCACTCCTCTTGCTCGGATCGTTGGGAGCGCCGTATCGGGATTGGCACCAGAGATTATGGGTGTTGGACCGATTGAGGCGATCGCTAAGGTGCTCAGACTCACCGGCCTGACCATCGAGCAGATGGATATCGTTGAATTGAATGAGGCCTTTGCTGCACAGGTACTCCCGGTGGCACGCGAGGCTCATATCTCGATCGAAGACCAGCTCAATCCACATGGTGGCGCTATTGCACTTGGGCACCCTTTCGGAATGACCGGAGCGCGGATCATGACCACCTTGTTGAACGGCCTAGCCACCTCCAACGGACGTTACGGTCTTGAGACCATGTGTGTCGGTGGCGGCCAGGGTATGGCGATGATCGTGGAGAGGTTATAGAAACTGGCTACCAACCCAACTCGACTGATTCTTGTACGCCATGGCACCACACCTACTACCGGGAAGATCCTTCCCGGTAGAGCTGCTGGGCTCCACCTCTCCGACTACGGCCGCCAACAGGCGAATGCAGTTGCTGAACAACTCCCAGCGCGTTTCGGAACAGTCTCCGCAATCTTCACATCACCTTTAGAACGTGCACAAGAGACCGCTCAACCTCTTAGCCAGCGTCTCAAGCAAGCTGCAGTAATTGAGCCACGCCTGATCGAATGCGACTTTGGGGAGTGGACCGGCGCAACACTCACCAAGCTATATCGTAAACCCACATGGCGTGATCTCATGGCCCAAGCCGGTAACTTCCGCTTTCCTGGGGGTGAATCGATTCGCGAGGTTCTGGAGCGCATGACTAACCTGATTGACACCATCCGCAGCGAACATGCCGGAGAAACCGTAGTTGGCTTCACACATGCTGACCCTATCAAGATCCTCGCCACCGACGCGCTCGGAATGCATGTAGATCAGATGCATCGCATCTCAGTAGCCACTGCGTCGATGACGACCTTCGTCATCAGCCAGTCTGGGCTTAGCCTAGACTCTCTCAACACAGGATCGATGATTGGAGGAGACCCAGCTTGAGCGAATCGATCGACTTCGGTTCCGTAACCCACTTTACCGTCGGGACACTGGGAGAGCCTGGCCATCGCGTCTTCCTCTTGCAGGCTGGCTCTGGGAGCTTGATTCTAACCGTCAAGGTTGAGAAGACCCAGGTACTTGCTCTAATACAGGGACTCGCAGCGGCGGTGGAGGAGCTACCCCGTCCACACGAACTCGCCGGAGATCAAGTGCTCATCGGGGATTTAACTCCGCAATGGGTCGTCGGATCGATTGAAATCGAGGTGGATTCGATTACCGAGCTCATCGAAGTGGAGCTTGAGGAACTTGTCGCCGAAGACGAGGAGCCGGACTCGGCACGCTTTATTATCACGCGCGAGCAAGCCGCACAGTTCGCCATAACCGCCACTCGATTGGTGGAGCGAGGGCGTCCGCCGTGCCCACTGTGTGGCTACCCACTCGATCCAGAAGGACACTCATGCCCGAGAACCAACGGCCATCGAGCCCCGAGCCTATAGCAGACGAGTACGAGCTCTCCACCTGCAAGGTAACAGTCCTCGGACGGATCGAGGCGAGTTCAAATGGTGCGCTGCTGGTGGAGCTCGAGGAAGGCGGCCTCGGTATCTACAAACCAGAGTCGCTAGAGCGGCCGCTGTGGGACTTTAGCGCTGGCCTCTACCGTCGAGAACGGGCAAGCTACCTGCTTGCACGCCAGCTAGGACTCGACTTCATCCCTCCGATCGTCATCAGGAACGACCTCCCATTTGGCAGGGGATCACTTCAAAGCTTCATCGACGCAGACTTCAACCGCCACTACTTCGATCTATTTGAAGAGCCGGATCTGCAGGAGAGCTTCATAGAAATAGCCGCCTTCGATATGGTTGCCAACAACGCCGACCGTAAAGCGGGCCACATCCTGATCGACCGCGAGCGCCACCTCTGGGGGATCGACAACGCGCTCTGTTTCCACTATGAACCCAAGTTGCGAACCGTCATCTGGGAGTTCGGTGGTGCCTCAATCAGCGAATCGCTCCTTGTTGCCATGGCCGGAGCGGCCGATAGCTTGGATCCCGAATTTCGCGAACTTCTATCCGATCGAGAACGTAGAACGCTAGTACACCGCCTCCGTGTCCTATGTTCAATGGGCACGCTCATGGATCTAGACGTCGACGAACGCCCCTATCCTTGGCCACTTGTCTAAAAGAGCCGCTACAGTGCCCTTCCCATAATGGGACTCAGCGCGACTTCCTACCTGTCCTTACGAACGTAGCTTCCTGAGTCGCTTACGCGGCATCTGGTGGCTGGCGCTTCATGGTTCGCTGTCCGGTGTGTTGTTAGACCAAGCGTGCGGTGTACCTCCACGTCCTATAACCGCAAGTCCTGCAGCAAATATATTGTTGGCTA
>DAHZQE010000490.1:0-6719 GCA_027409005.1 Ferrimicrobium sp.
TTGACCGCTTGGTTCCATAACAGTGCTGCCCTATGGCACGAGTCGTGGGCTAGACGATAAGAGGCCCCTGTCAGAGTGACGGGCACGACAGCGGCCCTGTAGGCTGCGCTTTCATTATCCATGGTGCACTTGGAAACCATAACTATAGCCAGTATAGCATTAATGGCTACAGGGCAAAGAACTGCAGAGACTCCCTAGACGTAAACCGGGTAGATCAGGAAAGAATGAGGGCGCTAGACTCCTCTCTTACAGAGCGGGATTGTGCTCCCGTTGGCTATAAGTATGGTGAACTAAGCTATAGTGGTGATAACGACTTGCTAAACCCTGGCAGAAAGGCACTACGACATGACGCTGGTACTTGTGGGCGATGACCACTGTGGGGCACGAGCCTCTATGAGTCTAGAAATTCCATATCGCCCCATGCACGCCTTAGATGTGGATGCGAGCTACATTTCTGTCGTCTCGACAGCTACGCAATATGAGCAGATCCGTGAGCGAATGCCATCCCAACAGGAGGTGGCTGTGATTGTTAGTGCGGAAGATTGCAAGCTCCTGCTGAAACTCGCCCAGGAAAACATTTTGGTCTTTGCTGGCATCCCGCGCAAGGACCAGCTCTATGCGGTGCTCAATGATCCGAAGAGGCGAGAAGAGCACATGGTAACAGAACGGAGCAAGATAGCGACAGCGCGTTCTATCGAGAACCTGGTATCACAGCACAGTGACAGGGGACAGCGATGAGCGTTCGAAGAAAGAAGAGAGCGCCGAGCATTAGTTACGGCCTAGAGATCGACGGCGACGTTGTATATAGCGTCCGCTGTGCAGACGGCGTGGTAACGGATTGCAGGGAGTACCGTGACTCGCCAAACGCTGCGGCAATTGTACAGGCACTTAAAGACGCTGACGGAAGAGGCAGGATCGCTATAGCAATAAACGGTCCGGTCGATCTGAAGGAAGCCTCGCTGCGATCGATCGCCTCGCACAACCCAACGGTATTGAAGGCGCTGATCAAGAATGTAGCAGCGACGGAGATGAGCGACGTGGAGTACACGGCAGCCAGACGGGTTCCAAGCGACGATCCGGCAAGCGTGAAGGTCATTCTTATGGGAATGATAGGAGCATCTGAAATAGGTGCGCTGTTCTCCCATCTGGGGGAGAAACAGTATTTTACTACTCCGATTCAGGGAATCGCCCAACCTGACGGCGTGCATCTGCACATGGGTCGCAAGGGGGCGGCTCTCTATATTGTCGAGGGGGGAATCACCAGAAGAAGCTCGTTCGTAGACAGTTGCAGATTCGAGGACTTTTCAACCGGCTTGGATAAAGCTGGCACAAACGGGCTAGAAAGCACGGATGAAAATGCGCAGCAGGTCGCTGACTACTTTAGGCGCTTGACGAACAGCGTCTCTCAGGATCTGACGGGTTGGCGAAGGAGCGATCCCACCATTCCCAACCGCATCTTCGCCCACGGAGCGAGTGCAGCGCTTTCCTTGGTGGTCGAGCAAAGCTTCGGGCTCAGGGAGATCGAGGTAGAAATCCTCGGCGGTACAGACAGCAAGGGGCCGGGACCTGAGTTCGCTCTGGCGCGATTTGCGGCAATCGATGATACAAGCGACGAGATCCGGTCATTTACAAACCCCGAGTGGGAGAGCAAAAGACTCGCCCGCATCCACGCAAGCGAGTCTCGTACCAGGGTAGTGCGTATCGCCGCTATGACCTGCGGCTTGCTGGCTCTGACGGTCGTTCCTACCGTTGCTTCCGTGATAGCCAAGGACCACACCACATCCGACATGACAACTCAGGGGGCCGAACTAGCGAAGTACCAGCCGATCCTGGCCATGTACAAGTCAGTCAGCGCCGAGACAGCACCGATCAGGACCGCTGAAGCATCAAGTCCTGATTGGACGAAGGTGTGGCAATTCCTACAGGCAACACAGCCTGCGGGTGCAATTGTGACGAACCTGGAGATGACCGAGAGCACGCCGGGGGTAATCGCTCTGGACTTTTCAGCCGAGATCCCCTCCCGGATACCTTTCGCACCGATCGTGGCGTGGATCAACGCCATGAAGTCGCATGGAGCGAGTGCGGTTCAGACCGCCACCATGACGTATTCGGCTAACAATGGGATCCAGACGACAAGCTTCTCACTACAGCTCCACGTCGGAAGCGCCTCAGAGGTCAAAGCCAAAGCGCCCACAAAGCCGAGCAAGCAGGCGGTGGCGGTGCCTGGTGTATTAGTTCCAGTATTGGGAGGACGAAGGTGACAGGGTTCGTAGCGGTATCTGGGAACAAGGTTGACGCTGTTTCAACGGCGATAAAGCGCCTTTTCGCCCGCAGTGAGTCGGTAAAGGAGAGCGGCCAGGCAGTCCGGAGCGGGTCAGTTCGAGCGGGTACAGGGAAGCGGGCACTGACCGAGCTTATGGTGATCGCCCTACTCTTGGCTATTCCGTCGAAACTTATATGGGACAAGCGCGATGCGAATCTGGCGTATATAGCAAATACCGCCGCACAGAGGTTGGCTGTCCAACAACAGGTGGCACAGGGGGAAACCCTTGCGTCGCAGGAGGCGAGTTACAAGGCGCTAGAGCTCCAAAACGCTCTGAAGGTCCCCAAGACCATCGGGTATTCAGGAATTGTGAGCACCCTTACCGCTCTGGCTGGGCGCATGGGAGTGGAGCTGGTCTCGGTCACCGCTCCGAGCAGGAGACCGGACCCGATAGCGGGCTCCGTCTACCAATGGACGATCAATGTAACGATTACGGGATCGTTCCCTGCGATCCAGAGCTACATAGACACGCTCCAGAACGAGCAGCGCCTATACCAGGTGCAGCAGGTGCAGATCGGGGTCGCAAGCGGCGGAGCGGGCGGCGGAGTAGCCTCCGGAGCGGGACCAGGAGCGGCTGCGGGGCACACGCAGACTTTTAGTGGTGGGATCGACAATGCAGTACTGGCAATCAACGTGGAGACTGTCAAGTGAGTGAACTAGCGACGGAACCGATAGCCGAGGCGGCTGGAGACATATACATAGAAGCGTTCTCACGCACCCCAACGAGCTGGGCCCAGCTGGGGTATGACTGGAATCGGGTGAGGGCGGACGCCGAGTCTCAGATGGCCGACGGAGTACCCGCCGTGCTGGCGCTGTTGAACCAGGGCATTACGCCCGAAGCGCTCTTCTCGCTTGAAATGTTGGCCCGGAGCGGCGAGGAATTCATGGTGGTAGATGTCGCATCCATCGACATCGCTCTGTTCGAAGCGCTTACGCTCGCCCGTGCTAAATCAGAGCAAGTCTGCCCGTATGCGCTGGAGGACGGGGAGCTCCACGCTATTTCCGCCGATCCTTTCAGGCTGAACCAACAGCGTTCGATTCTCAGGGCTGCGTTTCCTGACGTTGAGCCAGTCATACATTTGACGACGCAGGTGGCGCTGGAGACGGCACTAAACGGGGCCGGGGCGCGATTGGCGCGGGAGAACGTCGCTGGCATCTCGGGCCGGTTCAGCGACAGGAACCAGGATGCTGTGCTCATAACAGCGGATGAGGTTCGCTGGTCTGAAGAACAGCGCCTGGCGCGGGAGATCATTACCACCGGCCTACGTGCTCGGGCATCGGACATACACCTGGATCCAGTTGCGACAGGAGTTGAGATTCGCTACAGGATAGACGGGATGATCGTTCGGGAGTCTGTTCTGCCAGGGGAGCTAGCGATACGGGTGATCAACCATATCAAAGTGGAATCCGGACTCGATCCATCAAGGAACCTCCCTCCCCAGGATGGGCGGTATCCAATCGCTGTCGACGGCATGAAGAAGAACTTCCGTATCGCCACGCTCCCGACGGTATACGAGATGGATAAGCTGACCGTCCGGCTGTCCACGACCGACGAAGGGATTTCCGACCTCGCAAACCTCGGATTCGGGACCGGTCTTTTGTCCCAGTATAAGAAGCTTCTCAACTCAAGCTGGGGACTGGTCTTGATCGCAGGGCCTGTAGGAGCGGGCAAGACGCACACGCTTTATTCATCGGTCCAATCCATAAACGACGGAGCGAAAGAAATCCTGGCTCTTGAGGACCCAGTGGAGTCCATCATTGACGGCATCGTCCAGATCGGCGTGAGAGAGCCGCGAATCACCTTTGCCAGTTCGCTCCGGCACCTGGTGAGAAATGATCCCAACGTGATCGTGATTGGAGAGATCCGCGACGCTGCCACAGCCGCCATTGCGGCAGAGAGCGCAATTGCAGGACGTCTTGTACTTTCGACGCTGCACACTACTGACGCTGTGTCAGCGGTGAGGCGACTGCGTGACATAGGGGTGGAGCTGTACCAGATAGCTGAGGGCCTGAGGGGTGTCTTGGCTCAGCGCTTGTTGCGAATCCTTTGCGACGAGTGCAAGGTGGCTGATCTTGTGAGCGGAGAGACCAAAGCGTTGCTGGAGAGCTTGGGGGAAACGCCCGACCTGGTCTACCGTCCAGTTGGGTGTGCACTGTGCCACCGCACTGGATATAGAGGCAGGATCGCAGTAGGGGAGCTGCTCGTCGTGGACGAGGATCTGTCGGAGGCAATTTCAGAGGGGGCGCCAAGACATCGGCTTATGGAACTGGCCGAGAAAAAGGGAATGGAGACAATGTTCCACAGTGCTCTCAAACTCGCAGCCGCCGGCAAAACCTCATTGAACGAGGTACACCGCGTACTGAGAGTAGTGGAGTAATGGCCAAGTACGCTTACGAAGCCGTAACACTCTTAGGCAAGACACAGAAGGGCTCGGTCGAGGCCGAGAACGAGACGGATGCTCTCGCTCAGCTCAAAAAGGCCAATCTGATAGCGGTGGCGGTGGCGGAACAGCCCTTTTTGAAAAGAGGATTCGAGCCGAGAAAGAACCGCAAGCTCAATACCGCCGAACTGGTTTGGATCATGAGAAAGCTGGCATCGTACCAAAAAGCCGGGATGCCTCTGCGTCTGGCGGTAGCTGCGCTTATCGAGCAGAAGCCGCGTGGAGCAGCGGCGCGGGCGCTTGGACAGGTGGAGGAAAGACTGACTGCTGGAAGCTCCATAGCGGATGCGTTCAGAGAGACCGGAAAGTTCGACCCGTTGATCGTGTCCATGATCGAAGCGGGAGAGCGGTCTGGCAAGCTCGAAGACACTCTGCGGATGGCTTCGGACCTGCTGACGAAGAGAGTGAGGCTGAAGCAGGCGGTGAAGTCCGCACTCACGCTCCCCGTGGCGGAGGGGGTGCTCGCTGTGCTGGTCACCATCGGGCTGATTGCATTTGTCGTTCCCCGGATCGCCAAGATGTTCTCAAGCCTTGGGGCCAAGCTTCCAGGGATAACGCAGTTCTACCTCAATCTGTCACATACGATAACCCACGACACCATTTTCGTACTCATCGGGCTCTTCTTGGCGTGGAGCGGGCTAAAGATTGCTTGGAAGCAGCCCGAGACGAGAACCCGTGCGGAACTGGCGCTCTTCCGGCTCCCGCTCATAGGCGAGCTGGCCCAGGCTACAGCGACGGCGCGAGTCTCAACTGCGCTCGCCGGATTGACCTCTTCCTCTGTTCCGCTGAGAGACGCACTAGAGTACGCATCAAACATATCCTCTTTTCTCTGCATCCGCCAGGCGGTAAGGGAGGCGGCAGACGAGGTAGTTACCTCGGGTGTTCAACTATCTGTCGCTCTGGCAAGGACGAAGGGCCTGCCCAAAGATCTCGGATACGCGATAGCCACCGGCGAGGCTTCCGGCACGGTTTCTGTCGCCATCGCCAATTATGCGGAGGATCTCTCCAATTGGGTCGACTCTCAGCTCAAGGCACTCACAGGGCTGCTTGAGCCGATCATGACGGTGTTTTTCGGGCTTCTGCTGGGTCCTGTCGGCATAGCGATCTACCTTCCGACCATGTCCTTCGGTCAGGCGGTTCTCCACAGCACGGGAGGTCATCCGTGAGCGTTTCTGATTGGACAAGCGGTCTGATGGAAGGGGCGCTGAAGGTTGGGACGTCGGATCTTCACATATCGTCTGGAATCGAGCCGTGGTACCGCGAAGGGGTAAAGCTCGTGCCGATTGCCGGGTTTCCGCCGGCGACAGACGAGATCATTGCCTCACTGGTCCAAGACCTGACCGGTCTCTCGGGGCTTCCGCAGAGCTACAAGGGTGACTGGGACGTTGCGGGGACGTATAAGGACCGCAGGCTGCGGTTGTCGGTGTACCGCCAAGGTGGAAGGCTGGCGCTTGCGATAAGAATCATCCCCAACGAACTCAAAACTCTAGCCGAGCTCAAGGTGCCCTCTGTGATGGAAAGGATCGTGGACACAGAGAGACTGGGATTGATTGTGATCTGCGGTGCCACGGGATCGGGCAAGTCGACGACTCTGTCAGCTGCCATTGACCGGATCAATACCGCCAGGTCGCAGATGATACTCACGATCGAGGACCCCATAGAGTACAAGCACACCTCGAAAATGTCGCTTATACATCAGAGAGAGGTGGGCACTGATACCGAGTCATTCGACGCCGGGGTCTACGCAGCAATGCGGCAGGACCCGGATGTGATCATGGTCGGAGAGATGCGCGACACAGCGACCATGGAGGCGGCGATCAAGGCTGCGGAAACTGGTCACCTTGTAATGACCACGGTGCACGCGATGGACGTAGCCTCGGCTGTGAACCGTATAGTGGGCGTGTTCCCAGCGAACCAGCAGGCGCAAATCAGGATGCAGCTGGCAGGAACTCTGA
>DAHZQE010000496.1:0-2542 GCA_027409005.1 Ferrimicrobium sp.
ACGACTATTGGCACTTCATGCTGGATCCCCCAGACTGAGCGTTGAATTGCCTCTTCATCGATGTTTGTACCAGTTGTGCAAAGCTTGGTCCAAGTCACGGAGGGCTTGTTGTTGAATCGGGGATGAACCTTCGCCAAGCCACGTTTCCTTGCGGGCCTGGGCAAGTTCTCGCATTCGCGAATCAGTGGTGATCTTCTGTCAGCGTCCGCGAACCCACAAGTTGGGTTGTTCAAGCGCTAGGTTCTAGCCATAGCGAGCATCTCAACAGTGGCGCGAGAACAGTTAGCTCCTGTTCTTGTGGGTAGAGGCGCTCGCGGATGCTCATGCTTGTGTTATTGGTCGAGGGTCGGACATACTTGGCTGGTACGAAGCTTTTTGAGCCAGTATGTGCCTATCCATCCCCGCCCCAAAGGACGGGGTTTGCCCTCGCGTTGGGTAAAGCCGAGCAATGAATTACGCCCCATTCGCTGGGTCACGTTGAGCGCTCTGCTAGCAAGCACCCTCCAGATTACGAGGAGATAGGTCTCCCAGGACTCGTTGAACGCAGTGTCAGTGGCTAGCACCGTGGCTCACCGAGAAGACCTCATCTCACTTGCCAGGTACTTATAACCCCAGATAGGAAGCTCCGCGCTAGTACGAGGATGCCCACATCGGCGAGGGCAGGGAGCCCATTTGGTAGGGGTACCCGCGAGATAGGCGCTATCCTTGGTCACGTGCGTGGGTAGAAGCGCTTGAGTTCGAAGGTGGTTGCGTGGCGCCAATCTCCAAGAGTCTCGGCGCAAATGAACGCGATCGCACAACCGCTCGAATCGAACCCAACGGCCAGACTCGCCCAGAGAAGCTAGACCTCAAGGAGAGCCAATCGCTGCGGGCCGCGCCTGACTTCGACCCGACAGCCCGTTGCACGGGACCGTCCCAGCCTCGGGTGCGCTCTCACGTGAAACGTACTAGTCATCGAGGGCCAATAATGTGTACAGTGCTACCCCTCGATGAAGCGCCGCTTCGTCCACCAGCATCCTATTGGAGTGATTAGGAGCCGGATCATCAACCCCAGGCGGTGCAACACCGAGGAAAATCATCGCCCCGGGCGACACCTGCAGCAGGTAGGAGAAGTCCTCGGCCCCCATGACTGGGGTCACCATCTCCTGTACAGCGTCGGGGCCCACGAGCAGCCGGGCAAGCTGCAGCGCTCTACCGGCTCCCTCCGGATCGTTGACGGTAACCGGATAACTTTCCATCGGGAAACTCACGTCAACTTCGGCTCCGTGTGCCTTAGCGATGCCGCCTGCGACCCTGTTCACCAGGTCCGAAACCTTCACTCGAGTCTCTTCAGACAAAGCCCGAAAAGTCCCGCGAATCGTTGCGACCTCGGGAATGATGTTAAAGGTGGTGCCGGCTTCGATCTGTCCGACCGTAAGTACGGCCGGGTCAAAAACGTTCACACTCCTTGTCAACGCCACCTGCAGAGCCAACACCAACTCTGCGGCAACAGGGATGGGGTCTCGTGCCTCGTGGGGGGCAGACGCATGGCCGCCGCGACCGGTAAGAGTGATGAGGAACTCGTCGGCGGACGCCATCATCGGTCCACCTCTCGTCGCGATGAGCCCGCTCGGGATGTTGGTGATAACGTGCAGGGCATAACTTCGGTCAGGAGATGGCTGCATGAGGCCCTCTTCGAGCATCCTTCGGGCGCCTCCGGCCCCCTCCTCTCCAGGCTGGAAGGCAAGGATAACAGAACCGCGAAGTTCGTGGCGATGCGCCATCAAAAGTTCGGCCGCCCCAAGCAGCATTGCGACGTGAGCATCGTGTCCACAAGCATGCATGACACCTTGAACGGCCGAGGCAAAGGGTAGCCCGGTCTCCTCGACAAGCGCAAGAGCATCCATGTCAGCCCGCAGCAGTGTCGTAGGACCGGGCTGAGTCCCAGCAATATGGCCGACCACCGATGATATCGTCGCACCCCGTGTCGCCGGGACGCCAAGAGCATCGAGCCGATCAAGAATGAGCTTCTGGGTAACTGGAAGGTCAAGTCCAAGCTCTGGATGGGCGTGAATCGCGCGCCGGATCTCGATGACCGAGGCATCGAGATCCTTCGCCTCGGATAGTAGTTGCAGCCCCTTAGTCATCGCCATCGAACACACCCCTTTCACCCTTCCGGTGCAAGACAAGCCTACCGACCAGCACCCAGGAGCGTCTGCAGCTATGGAAAAATCCGACATGTTCATTCGAACAGTCGCTGTCAAGGTGCTACGATAGATCGTGTATCGACGATAGTCGTTGATCCGCTCCACTGATACAACATTGGCGAGAGCGCTGCGGCAGGTGAGATCTCAGAAGGAGCCCAGTGGAAGTTGTCATCATCGGAGGAAGCGATGCAGGCATCGCAGCGGCGCTTCGAGCCCGTGAACTTGACCCATCAGCAAAAGTAACCGTGATCCTCAAGGACGCCTATCCAAACTTCTCCATCTGTGGTATCCCCTACTACCTCTCGGGCGAGGTCGCTAACTGGTCGAATCTGGCCCACCGCTCAAGAGAACACCTC
>DAHZQE010000497.1:0-3499 GCA_027409005.1 Ferrimicrobium sp.
CTAGCAGAATTTGTCAGTACTGTTGTGGGAGCGGCATCTGAGTTGGAGCAGCTAACTGAAGATCTCCTAGGCCCACCTCGCCGAATGATGTCATCCAATAATACCAAGAACGCTGACCTACGGCGGTTCATCGGCAGCGTATTGCTACCGAACGTCGCGCATGATGAGGAGACCAGAGAGCGGATCGAACGCACCATTGCTAGGCATAACTTTGGGAGTGTTTTTCAACCAATCGTACAAATCGATACCGGCGAGAGGATGGGAGTAGAGGCGCTCACCAGGTTTAGTGGCGATGCTGCCGAACCTCCTGATCGTTGGTTTGCCGCTGCCCAATCGGTTGGTATGGGACCCACATTAGAGATCGCGACTATGGGCCATGCTTTGAAACAGCTCATCAACATCCCGCAACCGTGGAAAATGGCCGTGAACCTTGGGCCAGAAGCAATCGCCTGTAAGGACGCTCAAACCGTGATAGAGCGCAGTGATCCGCAACGGCTCATCGTTGAACTTACAGAGCATATAGCTGTCGATGATTACTCACTCTTGCGCTCAAGTCTTCAACTCTTGAGGGATAGTGGTGTGTTGCTTGCCATCGATGATGCCGGCGCTGGCTTCTCGAGCTTTTCTCATATCGTGAAACTTTCGCCAGACATAATCAAGTTGGATATAGGTTTAACACGCTCCATCGATACCGATCCCATAAAGAGAAGTCTTGCAGGCGCGGTTGCCCGATTTGCAGATGATATCGGTGCCTGCGTTATCGCTGAAGGCGTTGAGAGCATAGGTGAGTTGAGGACTGTTATGGAATTCGGCATTACTCATGCTCAAGGATATCTGTTCAGTAGGCCCCAGTCGTTGGAAGAACTCATGAACACGGGGATTCATGACCCACTAAATGTTCAGATGAAATAGCTTTAAAGTTCCATCCTTATCCATAAATATTGGCTGAATTTCCGACTCTATTGACATTCACATGGATGTCCAGACCCCCGTGAAAGGCCCATAGCCCCAGTTCAGTTGGGGTGGACGGCCCCTCGAACGTGGTCCACTTCATTTGTGAGACGACCGCGTTCAAGATACGAGCCTCGGTGGTCGATGGGTAGGTTAGGCAGCGGGTAAGTATTGGTTTCCTGAGGAAATATCGCTTGAACCGATGAAACAACGGTTTGCCTCGAGAGAAAGAAGAGTGTGACTACCATGGCCAAGCGGGCTCACCACACCTCAACCTCAACCGCGGTTCCACGCTACGACCTCGACCACATGCGCGGTATGGCACTTTTTACCTATAACGGCGATGCCATCGTAGACCTCGATCCCTCCGGGGTGATCGTCGCTTTCAACCCTGTCGCCGAAATTATCTTTGCATGCCACCCAGAAGAGGTCCTAGGAAAGCCAGTGGCGGTGCTATTGCCCGGCCGGTCCCAACAGGAGGTCGCTGCGTTGCTGGCGGATCTGGCGGCGCGACCGCAAGTCGTGCCCTACGTCACTGACTACCTGCGCTCAAACGGCGACATGCTCCAGTTATCGGTGACAGCGGTTCCGCTATCGTATCCCGACGGGACCTCCGGTGGCCTTACGGTAATCGTCCGGGACCTGACCCCCTCCCTGCGGGTTGCGACCGAGCTCGAATCTCGGGACGCCCTTTACCGGACGATAGTCGAGACCGCGCACGAAGGCATTGCGATCTTCGACAGAGACCTCGTCGTCCGCTTCGCCAACCCCCGCTTGGGCAGCATGGTCGGCTACGACATCGAGGAGCTCGTCGGCTCCAGTGTCACATCTTTGCTATATCCCGATGACGTTGACGGGGTGCGCGAGTTGGTAGAACGCCGTTACCAAGGATTCCAAGAGATGCGTATGAGACGCCGTGACGGCACCGCGATTTGGACGTTGACTGCCAGTTCCCCGATCCCCGACGAGACCGGCGAGGTCCAGTCGTTGGTGATGTTTACCGACATCACGGATCGCAGAGCTGCCGAGTTAGCCTTACTTGAACACGAGGATCGATTCCGGAGACTCTTTGAATATGCCTCGGTGGGAATCGTCAGATCCGGGCTAGACAGCGTGATGCTCGAAGTCAACCCGGCTATGTCACGAATGCTTGGCTACCCAGCCGAAGAATTGGTGGGCCGTTCGTTCTTAGACATCACCCATCCCGATGACCGCCCACTCAATGAGGACACGATCCGTCGAGTGGTCACAGGCGAGGACCGCTGGGCCGAAGTCGACAAGCGCTATCTCCATCGCGATGGGCATGTGGTGTACGTCCACGTTACCGTATCTGGCGTGCCGGGACCTGATGGGGTGCCTATCTATCTGGCGGCAATCGTCCAAGACATCACTGAGAAGACGGTCGCGCTCGAGGCTCTCCATAGGAATGGGGAGACCTTGCGGCTGTTGGCCGAAAGCGCCCAAGACCTGATCTTCCGATACCGCCTTGCGCCTGAGCCCCACTTCGACTACGCCAGCCCGGCACTCGAGACCGTCTATGGCTGGCGTCTCGAAGACTTCCCACCCGGTTCGGACCCGATGCGGCGCCTGATCGGCGATGCCCAGATAGAGACGGTAATGGCTGCGCTCGATAGCGGGAGGCTTAACGTCGCCCCGATCAGCGTTGAAGCAACCCACAAGAACGGGCGTCGCATCTGGAGTGAAGCCCGGATAAGCACCATCATTGATGATACTGGCGAGCTAGTCGGTCTACAGGGCATTGTGAGGGATGTATCCGAACGCAAGGCTGTCGAGGACCAGCTAGCCCACCAAGCCCTCCACGATCCTTTGACTGGATTGCCTAACCGGACTCTTTTTTCGGACCGTGTACAGCAGGCCTTGACCCGCCTAAAACGCGAGATCAGTTTCGCCGCAGTACTGTTCCTAGACCTAGACGGTTTCAAATTGGTCAATGACTCCCTCGGCCATGCCCTAGGTGACGAGCTACTCCAAGGTGTAGGTGAGCGTTTGCGTAGCGCAGCGCGCAGCACCGACAGCGTGGCCCGCCTCGGTGGAGACGAATTCGTGGTGCTCTGCGAGAACCTAGTCGACCCAACAGAGGCCATGACCCTAGCCGAGCGCCTTCTAGAAGCACTGGCCGCCCCCTTCGACATAGCAGGCCACCAGTTGTTCATCTCTGCCAGCATCGGCGTAGCAACCACCCCCGCCACCGACCCGGATACCATCTTGCGCGATGCGGATACGGCGATGTACCAAGCTAAGAAGTCCGGGCGAAACCGCTGTGCGGCGTTCCATCCAGGCCTTCACGAGCAGACTAGCCGGCATCTGCGCCTTGCCTCCGAGTTGCACGGGGCACTCGAACGAAATGAGCTGCGTGTGTTTTATCAGCCGCTTCTTTCGCTTACCAGCGGCGAAGTCACTGCCCTCGAGGCGCTGCTACGCTGGGAGCACCCTAGCGAGGGAATGCTCTTCCCTGAGGAGTTCATCACTGTGGCCGAAGATGCTGGCAGAGATGAACAACTGGTGGCCTGCTATGTCGAAGGGGGCG
>DAHZQE010000510.1:0-3021 GCA_027409005.1 Ferrimicrobium sp.
TCGACGTGACCAGGCGTGTCGATGATGTTGACCCGGTGATCCTTCCAAAACGCGGTGGTAGCAGCGGAGGTGATAGTGATCCCGCGCTCCTGCTCCTGAGGCATCCAGTCCATGGTGGCCGCGCCCTCATGAACCTCACCAATCTTGTAATTCTTACCGGTGTAGTACAGAATGCGCTCGGTAGTCGTGGTCTTACCCGCATCGATATGCGCCATGATCCCGATATTACGAATTCGATCGAGAGGCATCTCCCGCTTCGTCGCCATTTACTTCTTCTCCTCTGCGTAACACACCACGAGTACTCTCTCGCAGTGCCCGCCCATCATCTCTTCCTCGGCCCTAGCCTTGGAAGCTAAGAACAAACCCCCAACCTGATGCCCGCCTACGACGGGCCGACACACCAACCTCAAACGCCACCGCCTCAAATGCCACCGCCGCAACTGCACACTGCGGAAACACTCTCGATACATACGCTCACGAAACACCGTACCGCGCTTGGAACAGACCAAACCGGCAGGGCGCCTTTACCAGCGGTAGTGCATAAATGCGCGGTTTGACTCAGCCATCTTATGAGTGTCATCGCGGCGCTTCACCGAGGCACCGACTCCATTGGATGCGTCAAGTACCTCGTTGGCTAGCCGTTCAACCATCGTCTTCTCGCGACGGCCTTTAGCGTTGGTCACAATCCAACGGATAGCCACCGAGTTCGCCCGTCTGGGCTTCACAAGAACAGGAACCTGGTAGGTGGTACCACCGACTCGCCGCGATCGGACCTCGGTATCGGGCCGCGTATTATCGACCGCGCGCTTGAGTACAGCGACTGGGTCACTACCGACCTTCTCTGCAATCACGTCGAGGGCACGGTAGACTATGTGTTCCGCGACCGACTTCTTGCCACTCACTAGCACCTTATTGACAAACTGAGCAACCAAAACGGAATGATACACAGGATCGGAAGCAATGAACCTAGGTTGGATTGGGCCCTTTCTGGGCATGACTCTACTTCTCCCTCTTCGCGCCGTATCGGCTACGAGCCTGTTTGCGATTCTTCACGCCTGCTGAGTCGAGCGACCCTCGAACGATCTTGTAGCGAACGCCAGGTAAGTCCTTGACACGTCCACCTCTGACTAGGACGATGGAGTGCTCCTGGAGATTGTGTCCAATCCCAGGAATATATGCCGTCACCTCTACTCCAGAGGTCAAGCGAACGCGCGCCACCTTCCGCAAAGCCGAGTTCGGCTTCTTCGGAGTAGCCGTGTACACGCGAGTACATACCCCACGACGCTGAGGTGAACCCTTCAGTGCCGGTGTTTTGGTCTTGGTCCGCTTGGACTCTCGACCTTTCCTAACTAACTGTGAAATCGTAGGCAAGACGTTCCTCTCGTCAAATACATTCTGGAATAGCCAACACACAGAGCAGCCCAGAGCCACTCCTGGCCCAACGGGACAGTCTAACTGACATTGATACCGATCTAGCCTTCCTCAAGTAGATCCTCCGGACCATTCTCGTTCTCATCCTCGGAACTCCAGAACGACAGCTTCCTATGGAATGGAGCCTTGACGTCAACAGAGCGATAATCACGGACACCTGAACCAGCCGGAATCAACTTACCAAGAATGATATTCTCCTTCAATCCAAGGAGCGGATCAGACTTGCCTTCAATGGCCGCCTCTGTCAGCACACGAGTCGTCTCCTGGAAGGAGGCGGCGCTCAGCCATGACTCGGTAGCTAGCGAAGCCTTGGTAATCCCCATGAGCTCTGGTCGACCCTCAGCAGGGCGAGAACCCTGCGCGAACAGCGCTCGGTTAACCTCCGCATACTGCTGCGACTCCACCCGTTCACCCGGGAGAAACTCTGAATCCCCAGGCTCAGCAACCAGAACTCTACGCAACATCTGTCGAACGATCAGCTCGATATGCTTGTCATGGATAGGCACACCCTGGTCACGATAGACCTTCTGTACCTCTTCAACCAGATACTGTTGTGTCTCGCGAATACCCTTGATCTCGAGCACCTGCTTCGGATCCTTTGGTCCCTCGACCAGAGGATCGCCAGCCGCGACCTCTTGCCCCTCCACTACGTTGAGGTGTACTCTCGTTGGCAACAGATACGTCTCTTCGGTTCCATCATCGTGAACCACGCTGACGCGCTGCCCATTCTCCTCATCCACCAGGTGTACTACACCAGCACCATGAGTCAAAATAGCTGCACCACGAGGTGTGCGAGCCTCAAAGAGCTCGACAACACGCGGGAGTCCATGGGTGATGTCCGAACCCGCTATACCACCTTGGTGGAAGGTGCGCATGGTCAACTGAGTTCCAGGCTCACCGATCGACTGCGCAGCGACGACTCCGACAGCTTCACCCAACTCAATCAGGCCAACACCGCCAAGCGACTTCCCATAGCACATGGCACATACCCCATGTGACGTCTCGCAGGTGAGCGCCGATCGCACCCTGATCTGATTTACATCAGGATCTTCAGCAATCCGCGTCACCAAGGCATCCGTAAGGAGTGTTCCGCGCCCTATCTCGGTCCCATCAGCGAGGCTCACAGGATCAGCCAACACACGCCCAAAGGCCCGAGTCTCGATGTAGAAACGCTGACCGGACTGGTCTGGACGAAGATCCTCCAGCCAAATCCCACGAGTAGTCCCACAATCGATCTCTCGAACGATCATCTCCTGAGCAACGTCGACCAATCGACGAGTCAAGTAACCCGAGTCAGCAGTGCGGAGTGCGGTGTCAGCTAGACCCTTGCGAGCACCGTGTGTCGAGAGAAAATACTCAAGAACCTGCAGACCCTCGCGGAACGATGACTTGATCGGCCTAGGGATCATCTCACCTCGCGGATTCGCCACCAAGCCCTTGATCCCCGAGATCTGTCGAATCTGCTGTGGGTTACCACGAGCCCCAGACTCAATCATCATCCCGAGTGGGTTCATTGTGTCGGCCGCCAGCATCTCATCGATCGCATGACCAATCTCCGCAGTCGCCGACGTCCAGATCTCGATCTCCTTC
>DAHZQE010000116.1:0-14212 GCA_027409005.1 Ferrimicrobium sp.
CTGGCATGAGAGTGAGTAGAGACATATGCAGGATCCTGGTACGCGCGCGCGCAACTGACATCGAGCAGACCCAGATATAATCCACCAGAAATTCGCCCGCCCGCACGCACTCGCCACGCACGCCCTCTCTGCCCCATCACGCGCGCGCGCCCCCGCCGCACAGGCGCACAACATCGGTGGCCATGCCGAGTCCACGCTGCGATCCAATTGCGACTTGGCACGATGAGGAGCAGTCGGCGCAGGCGGGATGGACATGCAGTTAACGGCAGGCGACTAGCGGTTAACTGAATAGTGCGCGCGAGCAAGTGGCCCCGACTCGATTCAGAGTTTTTCGCTCACACTCGGCTTTGCGACACCCCCCAGCGGAGCCGCAGCTGCCCTTGCGGGAGGCTCGTCGCCGATTTTCTAACAGGGGTTTCTGGGTAAACACTGGGGCCAGCTTCTCCTCGACACCTTTTTCTCCCTCTCTCTCTCTCTCTGGATGGACGGATGGACCGTGTTTGCTGCGCGGTGCCGCCGCGGACAGTCGATGCGGCATGCGTGGCTGCGACGACTGCTGCGCGACGACATCTTGACCGCATCGTCGCCCGTCGCCCGTCGCCCGTCGCCCAGGCGTCCTGCCCCGCAAGTGCCGCTGACGAGGGCAAGTCACGCGTGCTGCATCAAGTGGTCACGGCCGTCGCTCAAACGAGTTTCCAGCGGGTAATAATTAGCTAACCATGGCACGCTATTACCCCCAGACTACCACGCCCGCCCCCGGCGGCATCGTGAGATGCGCGTTCGATTGCACAGGCACGTAATCACGCTGATGGAGAAATGTGCTCATGCCTCCGTGCATGCTTGTTGCGGACACGTGTGCGCAGCTCTGCGCTTCTTTCGACGTGATGCTGTGTCATTGCAACTACGAAGCCACGCTGTCCGCGTCGTCAACAGTGCGCGGTCCCATGACAACCGACCAAGTGACCTCTGAAGCTCTGGATCGCCACTGGCCCGCGTTTCGTACCACGTTTTTCGCGATCCTTCCCCGCAAACCGGCATCTGGTTGCTCTCGGCTTCTCGGCGCCCTTGCCGCATAAGGCAGCTGCAACGGGCAACCCGCCGGCAACGCAGCCGGAGCAGCGCTCTGTCCTGGAGAACTGGGGGCAGGATTTTCACGTTGCGGGCCTCTGCGTGCTGTACCTGACGCTTCCCCTCGGCACGCCAGCGTTTGCGTGGTGTTGACACATCCCCTGTGATCGGTTTTGCCTGAGAGAACACAACACCCCTGAGGCTGACTGCAGAAGACCCGTTCTAGACGGCGCTGGGCAACCTCGATTACTGGCTGCTCAGGCGAATTTCTGGTGGATTATATCTGGGTCTGCTCGATGTCAGTTGCGCGCGCGCGTACCAGGATCCTGCATATGTCTCTACTCACTCTCATGCCAGTCATCGATGCTGACATACATCTTTCGGAACGTGCTTAGGCCTGCGAGAATGCTGCCGCCAATCCAGGTGCTGTACAATCGTTCTGGCGGCGCGAAGATCTTGATTCGCATGTCCTTGACCGCCAGACGTTGAACCTCATGCAGCAGCCGATCGCCGAATCCTTTGATCATTGTCGAACCACCGGACAGGACGATGTTGCCAAACAGGGATTTTCGAAGGTCCATGTCTGTGCGATTGATCGAGTCCACAATAATCTGATGCAGGCCTGGCCACTCAAGCCCAATAATCTCGGGGTCGAACAGGATCTCAGGAGCACGGAACCGTTCGGGGCCAATCTTCAGGACTTGGCCGTCCGGGAGCTTGTAGTCGACCACCTTTGTCTCGCCGCCGCGAGTGCTCGTCACAACCCAGTCCTTTTCCTCCTTCTTGGGGTCAAGGGCGACGTAGCTAGTCCTCTCCTTGATGTCTCTGACGATCTCCTTCTCTGCGCTGGTATGGAAGACGTGGCCTCCCTTCCGAAGCAGGGTTTGAAGATGCTCGGTCACGTCTCGACCAGCCACATCAATGCGACGGACGCTGTTCGTGATTGCGAACCCCTCGTATACCGGCACAGCATGTGATACGCCGTCGCCGGCGTCTAGCACAACGCCTGTGGTCCGGCCAGAAGCGTATAATGACAGCACGGCCTGGATAGACGTGTACAAGGCCGGCACGTTGAACGTCTCAAACAGAATTTGGGCAGCCGTATCTCTGTTGGAGCGAGGGTTGAGCGGGGCCTCCGTGAGCAAGACTGGGTGCTGCTCGCTTGTCAGATGCCTGCTCAAACCCGCACGTCCCAGCAGCACTGACCTCAGCCATAACATACCTCTTCACTCAGAGTCTTCAGCTCGTCGGTATAGATGTACTGCCAGATCCTCTCCATGTCCTCCCAATCCGTCACAATGCCATGCTCAAGCGGATATTTTATCTTCAGCAAGCCCCGTAGTTCCTGCGCCCGCTTTCCGATGAACACGTCGCCCTCCAGACCGCCCGCCAGGACCCTCAGATGCTTGGGTCTGCCGACATAAGAGGGAAAGAAGCATTTGGGCTCGTCTGCCCCAGCATAACCGGCCCTGATTGTCCCGCTCCCGTTGTCGATGACAATCGGGGTGTTGTGGAGGTCAGCCATGGTGCCGCCTTCGCGCAGACGTGGCAGAGTGCCTGACTAGAGCCCACTGCTTTGCCTGCTGCTCTGCGTCATCGTGACTGTTGGGATTGTGTGCCTTTCAGGAGTTCATGTGTGAAGGCGCGCATGGGGAACAGCTCGCGGACGGGAGTCGCGCCTGCCATCACGTGTTGTGCTGGACATGACTCGCAGGGCTCTTGGCGGTATCAACTTCCCGTCCAATTCGTCTTCACCGAGACATATCTGCATCCTGCCCTGCGTTCGAACATCACCGCCAAGGACTGCAGATCCGTCACTGTATTCTGTACATAAGCACCCTTGCGATGTGAATGCTGTCGTCAACTCGCTAAGATCTTACATCATCGGCACGATCGCGTCTTCTTCCGGCCGCATCCCTGCTATTCGAAACGATTTGAGCGACGGTGCAGACTCTTCTCGCCCACTAAGTATGTATGGGTTGCAGCCTCGCGGTTTTAGACAGCGTACTGGTGGTTACTATGATCGGTCACGGCGTCGCAAAGCAAGACAGATCGCTCCCAGATGTACCCAGATCCCTCAGGACATCGCAGTGGATTTGGCCGAACGGCGAATTCAGACGCCATTGGACTCGTGATCAAGGCTTCTACGTGAGCAAACAGGTAGTAGCGGCTAGCATCGGAAGCCTCACTCAATATGTGCATCAGTCTTCCTATTCTTATCTTGACCACATTCATTACAATCAAGAGGTCGAGGCAGTCTTAAGTTGACCCACCTCGATTGAAGTAAGACCTACAACACGCTTCAACTCCCCGACGAGACGCTGAACAGAGCCAGGTTGTTTCAATGAAGCAGGACTCTCACCTGAGGTCACCGGCTGCTCGGATGCCGATGATCCCTGAGCTTTGCGATGAAATGATCAACCCCAAAGTGCCCGGCCCAGACACGAACAACCGTGGGACCCATCCGAGCGACGGGATGTCGGGAATCCAGATATATGAAAGCCACTCGATCTTTCCGGCCGTGCCGGTCCCTGTAGCCTTTAACCGTTCGAACAGGGCGCTTTCAAATCCCTCTGTCGAGACGTTGAGCGATGGAGATGTCCAATCGATGCATTCCGCCCGCCAGTCTTCGCGAAGGGGGCTGCCAATCCTGCACTCCGAGCTGAGTCAATTCTCCCTTACGCCGAGCGATCTCCAATACCCGATGCCCTTTTTGCGTTCGTCAACCCTCCAGGATCGTAGCAAGGCTGAGCGGATGCTGGGTCTTCGCGAGTCCGTGTACGTCAGACCGAACACGATACCACTGGCTTCACAATCACTGAGCACCAGCGAGTATTCAAGCTCGATCACGGCCTTGCCAAAGTATGAGAACGGTGAGCATGAAGCCACGTCCGACCGCAAGGACAATCCTCTGAACGGAAGGACGGCTTGGCTGCACGCTGTCTGTGGTATGCTCATCGTCTTCAACTGCTGGGGCATGGCCAATCTCTTCGGGATCTTGCAGGCTTATTACGAAGCTTATTACCTCCCTCCCGGTACGAGTCCCAGCAGCATTTCCTGGACCGGCAGTACGCAGCTTGCACTCATATTTGGGCTCGGCAGTCCAGTCGGGCACTTGGTGGATCGAGGCTACTTCCGCCTGGTCTTCCACGGAGGTAGCGCAATCATGGTTCTGGGGATCTTCTGCACTGCTTGGTGCAAGGCAGTCTGGAGCTTGTTTCTTGTGCAAGGACTCATGACCGGCTTGGGAATGGGTATGGTCTTCGGCTCTGCCTTGCTTGCGCTGTCCACGTGGTTCGACCCACGCACGTTCGGCGCGGCTGTTGGGATTGCTGCAACGGGGAGCTGCATCGGCGGCACGATCTTCATTGTAGCGTCGAGGCACTTTCTGCTCAGCCATGGGTTTCCGACAACGATGCGCATACTGTAAGGTGAAGTACTAGCCTCGCTCGGGAACGTACTGACTGTCCTGCAGCGGTGGCATCGCTGCTGTGGTGATGATACCTCCGAATCTGATCTATCGCATGCGTAGCCAGCACCGACCCGTCGATCGCCGCAAGCAACACAGACCTAGGCTCTCTATCAAGGACTTCACTGCGAGGCCATACCTTCTTGCGGCAGGCGGAATGTTCTTCGCCTTCCTGGGTGTCTACTTCGGCTTCGTCTATATCGTCTCCTTCGCATCTACCGAGCTGAAACTCTCGACCACCGCGGCAACAAACCTTCCCATCTTCATACTCGCCGCCAATCTTCCAGGGCGGCTTCTGCCAGGCTTGATATCCGATCGATGCATCGGGCCATTGAACACCGTGATCCCTGGCCTGTTCTTGAGCGCTGGCTGTGTCGCGCTGTGGATGTCTCTAGGTGATGGCCACAGTACTGGGGGCGCTCTGACGGTCATCGCCTGCTTCTACGGATTCGCAAGTGCCGGCTTGCAGGCTCTCTATGCGCCTGCCGTCATGAGCTTATGCTTGAAGGACGTCGCTGACTCTACACCGAGCACCACAAAGATACGCGAAGAGCCCGGAAATGCCATGGGTGATCCCATGGGCTTAAAGTCTGGTGTCATCTATACTTGCATCGGATTTGCGTGCCTGATCGGAACGCCGATCGGTGGCGCCTTGGTGAAGTACAGGACGGACAAGCACCTCGCGCAGCCTTACCTGGGCGCTCAGATCTTCACGATGCTGTGTCTGTTGCTAGGTGGAGCCCTGTTGCTTGCGAGCAGAGTCGCGAGGGTCGGTTGGCGGGCGCAGCGAGCTTGAGCGACAAGCCATCGGCATTTTCGGCCGCATGGTCGGTCGTTCTCTCTAGCTAGCAACATTCCGTAAGACAGAGATGTTCATAATCAAGATGGGTGCTAAGTGACCAAGGTAGCTGTACACCTAACACTGTTGAGAAGGTGTTTAATAGGAAGATAGAGCTCTTGGCGCGACGGATCCTAGGTATTGTGCTCGTGACTAAGCTCTTCACACTATTTCCGCGGGTCCACCAGCGATCACCTGCGACAACAATGCCCCTCGTCATCGATGCGTGGCTGCTTCGGGTAACTGGAAACTAACTAACTGCTTAGCCTCGCAGCATTTTGCGCGTTCTCGTCAACCCCGCACCCTAGTCTTGGACCTCGACGTCAAGCCGCGGTAGCGCGACAAGTAGGGGTTGGTGGTGTATATATACTCTCCTGCTTCCTCCAGTCAACCATCAAGGTTATTCAGACGGTCGACGACCTTCGCACAGCATCCAATCACAGCGAGTCAAGCCCGGTCGAGAAGCTAGAATCGTCATCATGTCTGAGGGAGGTTGCGCCTGCGATTCTGTTCGCTACAGGATCGAAGGAGAGCCGCAATTGAGGGTGCGTCATTTTCGTCGTCAGGTCATCATTCCATTACTGACCAGCTTCAGGCCCTGTGCCATTGTCGTGATTGCCAGAAGATGTTTGCCTCAAAACAACATGAGCTCCCTTCCAAAAGCCAGCTAACGATTTGCTCCGCGCAGTACCGGCTCCACGTACAGCACCAACATCGCGGTCGAAAGCCTCGACGTCATTCGGGGCAAGCCCAAACAGTGGACGAAGAAGGCCGACAGCGGGAAGAGCATCACCTCGCATTTCTGCGGGGACTGCGGATCGACTCTTTACCGGACGGGAGATACCTTTGGTCCGCTGAAGATTGTCAAGGCTGGCACTTTGGATGATCCGAAGCATCTTGAGAATGCGAAGCCGGGCATTGAGCTGTACTCGTCGGCACGCCCGAGCTGGGTGAATGCGGTATCGGGCGCTGACCAGAAGGAGGGGATGCCGGATAGCTAGATGATCAATAGCTTCGGTTGCGAGGTGGCGGGCGACATGAGATGTTGGCGCAGGCCGAGGCATTAGTGTAGTCCAACAGCTTAGGCCACAAATAGTCGCGATTTGCAACAGGTCGAACAAAAAGGCATCATTCCGACTCCGAACTGTCTTCGGGCTCGCGTACGGTATCTTTGAGCTCCTGTGTTGCCGATGAGACAGATCGCATATCACGAGCATGCGGGCCAACTCACTTCGCGCAGCAACTCCTTGAGCTCGTCAAGCTTATTCGGCCTGATCAAAGCATGTCTGTCATCGATCGGCTCTAGAATGAAGGCGTGTTCGTGGGCCTTGTTGATCTTGTCGATGATGGCCATGATGGACTCGTCGACCTCGATGAGGACGCCTGGACATGTCAGCACGTCAGGGCGACGATTTTCTGAGATGTGACTTCTAGTACTCACCCGCGATGGCGCGTGGCATCTTGTGAGGTTTCGGGAAGGGTGATACCGATGAGGAGGTGAAGTTGGTATTTGAGTGGAACCACCGTCGTGGATGAGGGCAAAGGGCCAAAGACCCGTGCGGAGGATGCGGCCGCACGCGGGCGCTTGGGCCGCATCGGACCAAAACTTCTGGCTGCACTTCATTCGGAACTTCTCTTGCGCCAACGAACGCTGTGTGCGATGGCGGCAGAGGTACAGCCATTGCCGGCAGTGCGGGCAGCACCTGGACCAGCACCGCTGACGGCAGATCAAGCGTACTGGAAAACGTTCAAGAACCAACTGCTGCTCCCGTCACCACACAATACTGGCATCACCTCCATTACCGTACCCGACTACAACCCGAGCGGCGCTCAGGCGGACACATTCGCCGTGACTTCCGGGTCAAGGGTGCAGATCCATAACAGCAAGACGCGGAAGCTTGTGAAGAGCATAAACCGCTTCCAACTGGACGACACTGCTCGATCCGGTGTGCTCCGTCGAGATGGGCGAATATTGCTGGCCGGTGGTGACAGTGGGATTGTGCAGGCATTTGATACGGGTTCAAGAGCCATCCTGAGGCAGTGGCGGGGCGAACATGCTCATAAGCAAGCGGTGCATACGGTGCGATGGAACCCGAGGGTACTGACGGATTTGATGAGTGCCAGTGACGACCGGACAGTGAGGGTGTGGGACTTGACGGAAGACGAGGCGAAGTGGACTGGTATTGGGCATGAGGATTACGTGAGATCGGGATGCTATCTCCCGGGACAGGAGAGCATGATCGCCACTGGCAGCTATGACCAGACCGTTCGGCTGTGGGATACTCGGCAAGCTGGCCACGCACGACCGGCATTGACTTTCAAGCATGCTGCACCCATCGAAGATGTTCTACCGCTGAGCGACTCGCTACTGGCATCCTCGGCAGGCAACGAAGTTACCGTGCTCAACCTGATCGCTGGCAAGGCTGAGCACATTGTTCGCTCTCACCAAAAGTCTGTCACTGCGCTCGGGGTAGCCCAGAACGGCTCACGACTGCTGACGGGCGGGCTCGATGGACACGTGAAAGTGCACAACGTTGCAAGCTGGGAGGTAGTCGCAGGTTTCAAGTATCCTGCGCCAATTCTTTCTCTCTCCGTTGTCGGCTCAGGCGCACAGGCTGCAGAGCGCGAGGATAGGCATTTGGCGGTTGGTCTACAGACCGGGCTGATGTCGATCCGGACTCGTATTGCAGGCGCGGAGAAGGCTAGAGTACGAGAGAAGACCAAGCGAATGGAGGCGCTGATCGCCGGCGAGGCCGATGAATATGAGCGCAGGCAACGGAAGAAAGACATGCGGCAAGGCATCCGTGCACGAGACAGAGGCAAGGACTTCCGTGGCGAGGGCGCGGATATCGTCATCGCTGGCAACGAGCGCTCGCGGAGAAAGAAGCTAAGACCTTGGCAGCAGAGCTTGCGGTCTGGCAAGTATTCGCTGGCGCTCGATCAAGTCTTAATAGCTGACACTTTCGACAACGCGGACATGGTCACTCTCCTGACCGCGCTACGACATCGCAGTGCGCTGCGGACAGCACTTGCCGATCGATCGGAGGAGAAAACGCTTCCCATCCTGCGATGGGTACTGAAGTATATCAACCATCCGCGCTACATGAGCTTGATGTACGATGTGATTCTACTGCTCCTGGAACTCTATAGTGGAAGTTTGGCGGAGTGGCAAGAAGCAGGAAACGAAGATGCGAGGGAGGTCGTGCAGATTATTAAGAGGATCACGAAGAGGGTCAGGCGTGGTGCGGACTATGCGAGCGAGGCGCATGATACTTTGGGTATGCTGGAATTGATGGAAGTGGGCTGAGGCGTACGCCAAGGAAGACTTGAAGTTGGTTACTCACAATGTGTGGCAACTGTCGCCTTCAAACGATGAGGTCGAGCCCACTGCCAGTCATGGTGAGACGCTCTGAACTACAGATCTGATGGCCGCCTTGCGCGCAGCCGTAGACGTGATCGAAGGCACGCCGACCGACACACACAGCGCTCGCGCAACCTCACCTTTATCCCGCAATCCGAGGCGCGAAAGTGCATTGCCGAACCCTTAAAGAGAAAAGCGGTCTGTGGATCAGAATCTACGCGCATCTATATTGGAACGGCAACTGTCACAGGCTTCGGCTGCAACGAGAGCCCATTTCTCCCGAGCGTACGGTAGCAAATATGTACGGAGCGTCCGGCCTTGGAAATCAGCACGGCCTTTGCACTTGCAAGTTTGGCTAGCCAAGTACCAGAGGATTTACCAGTCCAGCGTGCTCTTCAATCCACACGATAATCCTTGAACTCCCGTGTTTTCAGACCTTTGGAGAACATGATATCAAGCTCCTCGTACGTCCGACCTTTTGTCTCCGGCACTCGGATAAATGACCAGACGAGGGCAACCGCAGCAAGGCCGCCAAAGAAAAAGCCGATCTTGCCACGAGCGTTGGCTTGGTCCGGATTGATAAGGTACCTTACTTGTTGTCAGCAAAATGACGCCCGAGCTTTCCAAGCCGAGACCACGTACGGAATGGCAATCGTCATCACGATGCCCAGCAGTGCTTGAGCTGCTGTAGCGACTGCGATGGTCTTACTACGGACTCTCGTCGCGGAGACTTCGCAGAGGATCACGAAGCATACTGGACCCACGCTAAGGTCGTAACCTGGGACGCAGTCAGTACGATGTGCAATGGTCGGTTCCGACTGCTGCGCCTACAAAAGTTCCACACGAGCATCAGGCTGCTTTGCGCCCAGATGATGCCAGTCTTGTTGGTGTAGCCAGGCAGACAGTCGAGGATGCCAATGATGAGCAATAGAACGACGAGAGACAGCAGCCCGTAATTGTAGATCGTTCGACGTCCAAGCTTGATCAGAAGCCACCAGGAGAGGCAGGTTGCGACAAATCCGAGCGCTAGAAAGCCCACTGACATGCTGAAGGCTTTGTCGACCGGAAGTCCTGCAAGCTCGAAGAAGTACGTGGCGTATCCAACGAGGTAGATGCCAGAAATGACCTGAATGCAATAAACGCCCGTAGCGATCTCAGTACGACGTCTGTTAATCTTGCGGAAGCAGTCCCAGTAAGTCGATCCAGCTTCCAGCTCGTGCTCCAAGCGATCAGTCTCCACAATCATGGCCAATGTAGGCTTGACATCGACTTTCGATGACGCCAGACGCCGCAGAGACCGCTCAGCGTCTTCGAATCTTCCTTTGCGAGACAGCCACCACGGAGATTCTGGAGCGAACGGCCAGCCGATCAGAATAACGAGGCACCAGAACCACTGCGAAGCAAAGGGACCACTGTAAGCCCAGTGGTCCTGGAGCTGCGATGTTCCAGCAATGACACCATTGGCGATGAGCTGGCCGATCACGAAGCAGAGATTGATATAGCTGGTGAGTACACCGCGAAGCGCTGTCGGGCAGACTTCACTGGCGTAAGTCGGTGCGATCGTGGCGTATGTTCCGAGGACAAGGCCGCCTAGGAGCTCGCCGACCAGCAGGACGGGAAGAGACCGGGCGAAGAATTGGATGAAGATAAAGGCTGTCGTTAAGATCACGCACGCGCCAAAGGTCTGATGATGCATGAGCTACGACCCATCAGGATGGACCACGGGTGACCTACCAGCTTCCGCCCGAACCACTCCATCGGATAGCTTTAGGGCGTCAGTCACCATCGCAGAGAGAGGGAGACATTGTAGTAGTGGGCCTTACCTTGCAAAGAATGCACCGACTACCTGGCCGATTGGGCTTCCCATACTCAGCCCAGTCTGCCACGGAGCCGAAATAATCCAATTGCCTTCATACTGATAGCCGAAGTCTCTTTGGAAGGCCGGTGTCGCATACCTATCAAATCCGCCTTCGTTAGCGACACATTACTTTTCGTTGAACAATTAGGAGGTAAGGGCACACAAATTTCCCAATAGCTGAGGATCGAACTAGACCGTGATATTAGTTTCTGGAGCATCATCATGCTCAGAGGCAGCCTACCGCAGTCATGATGATACCAAGCGAGAAGAAGACACTCCAGCCGATCGCAGTTGGGTATGTCTTCAAAGCTTCCATGAAGCCCATGTTGTGCTCCATTTCGGTGGCGTCGCGCGCCTCTGCACTGACGACCAGATCATCCTTGAGCACATCGCGGTCATTGCTGTCTATGCTGGTCATATTTCTGTCCATTCGAGCGTTAGATGCCATCGCGTCTGACAAAACACCTCCCATTCGCACAGTCACAAGTGTCGGATCTGCAAAGATGAGAACAGGAAACTCTGAAAGATGTCAATGTTTCCGTAGCGTCGCATTCGAGCCATGCGACATGGATAGTCTGATAATGCAATTACGCCGGTGCTCCCACGGCATGCAACGTTGTAGTTGCGGTGCAACTGGGAGGCTATCGGTAATACCATGGGACTATCGAGGGGTTGGTGGCGTCGGCTGGTCTTTGGCCGAAAGACCCCACTTCACCCGGGCGTGACAGTCAACGGCACACGAACATGTCACGGACTACGGTGATCATCGCTGGGCATGAGCGGCTATCGTGGTCTCGAGCGGCCTAAGACTAGCTACCTCCCTATGGAACCTTCGATAATGGTCATACGCGGCAGGCTTATCAATGTGAGGCCGTGTTCTCCCCCTAGGCGCCCTCGTCTCCTGTGTACACTCTTATCTTCAGGAACGAAGTGACCAGGATCTAGATCGGCTAGCTTCAACAATGGCGGAGAGACGAAACAGCCACTCGAGCGATGTCAAGCTACAGAACCAAGTTGTCCATACAATCTATGTGCCTGACTCGATGCGAGCACCTGGCAGAACGAGTCCAGAGGTCTTGGCTGAGGCGATCTCCTACTTGCATCGGGATGGATTCATCGTCCTGGAGAATGCCATTGATCCCAGCCATCTGGATAAGCTGGAGAGCTTGCTCGGACCTGAGGCCGAAGAGGTTGCTCGCGATCCCAATCACCATTTCAACTTTGGCAAAGAGACCCGTAACATGGACCAAGCGCCGCCTCTTATCCCCGAGCTGATGTTCTCCGACGTATGGGCGAATCCTGTTGTGGTCGCCATCATGAGTGCCATCCTTGGCCCGAGTCCAGTCTGCCATTATGCGAACGGTAACACAGCTCTTCAAGCCACCGGACGCCAGCCCGTGCATTCGGATATCGATGCGCCGCACCCTACTTATCCCTTCGCATATGCCATCAACATACCGCTCTGCGATACCAGCGTGGAGAACGGGAGCACGGAGATTTGGCTGGGCAGCCACCAGGAGAGTACGATTGACCAGCACCAAAGCCTGGGCCCCGGCGAATATGCCTTGACTATCAAGCCGGAGCTCGTGGCAGAGAGGCGTAGACACTCGCCGCCAGTACAGCACAGCACAAAGAAAGGCAGTATTATGGTCCGCGACATCAGGCTATGGCATGCCGGAATGCCGAACCGCACTGAGAAACCACGAATCATGCTCGCATTCGTTATTCAGCCCAAGTGGTTCCAAGCACCTTCCAAGGTGATCTTGCCGAAGAAAGCAAAACCGCTGGTTGAGCAGTGGAAGGCCGACACCGGGTTCGAATACAATGCTGAATGGATCGAAGGTGATGTTGATCACCGTGAGATAAACTCCAGCTCGGTCGACTTCAGCACACGAAACAGGCGTCTACTGGAGCTTGAGGACTTGATGCATCTTCCGAGTAATTGACGCTGATGCCCTTTGCTGGGAATGACTACCAAGAAACGATGACCACCAATGATCCATCAACATTTTCGCTCCCATTGCTGTCGCTGCCTGCTTTGCCCGGTTCACTGCCGCAAGTTCCACCATGTCATGTGTTGCCGGTCAATTTCTCTGGTCATATCCTTGTGACAGATATCGGCAAGATTGACGGTGTTCTGGCATGTCGCCCGCTTTTTCAGCAAGCTAACTTCAGTCTGGCCTTGCTGTCTTGGAAGACCTGGCCGGTCGACTCATCAACCGTCTTGCCATCCGGGACCTCAACAAGCCGCCACTTCCAGAGCTCCCAACGGCTGGCCCGACCGCCGCCTTTCGCCGATTGATTGTCCCAAAGAAGGCCTTCTCACTCTGATCCTGGTGCCTATCTACCTGCTCTACCGCCGTAACTCGTATTAGCATAGATGACGTGCCCGGCTGTCAAGTGCCACTTCAGCGCAGCACACTCATCGACATTACACTGGCGACGAACCTCGGGGCCATTCGAGGTTGTCCATATGCCGAGCTTCTCAGGTCAGTCGACCACATTCACGACGTGTTCTGGGCTTGTGCGTGATTGACATCGGCAAGGGATGCTTAGATGTGAGTTCCTGCCTCTTTTGCGACTTCGATGAGTCCCCAACGCGGCGTCATCGATCCAGGATCTTCCTCGGCGTGAGCGGGTCTGACCCGCCCCGGTAGAGACCATGAGCACTCCCCTTCCATGCCTGGGGCATGGCCATGGCAAAGCAGCGGAGGCCTGCGAACAGCTTGCCGCCGCCGACTCAAATGACCTGGTTTGGCTGAACTCCTATTAGGCATCTGTACGTGGAAGCCTCTCGTTGTGCCCTCTGGTGAATGCAATCCGCGCCCGTTCAGCCATGAGCCAGTCTCTCACGCCACATTCTGTCACGGCCGAGGAATGCATAAAATACTCAGAAGCTGGCCGCAATGCACTGGAGAAGTGTTGGGCAGCCTTGACGCCAACCGTCCCCATGCTACTGCCTGGCAGCTTCCGTAGTTGACACAAAGCTTAACCCTAGCAGTTGATACTAACTCGAGATCCACCATGCATAATCAGCCAGAGACGCATGCTAGGATGAGACGCTACGCGCAGGAATGTGCCTCACGGAGGACTCGTATAGGTAGGTACCATGGCCTGTGTTGGGCTCGTCGGAGCGCTCGTGGTTCCGGACGCGGAAATTGAGGCGACTCCCTCTCCTCGAGGGATCCCACATGACAGAAATGGAGAATAGCCCACCGGCATGCCTCCCGGAGGGCAATGCAAGAAGCGTTTGGAGACATCACGTTACCCTTCCAATCCACCGGCAAGAAGGTCCACGTTGGACCAGACGTAAAAGTCTGGTTGGAGATGCTTTTTCGTCCCCTCTTTGTGTACTTGTACGCAGCAAATCGCCATCCTCGTCGCGCTACGCAAGTATTAGTCGATTCGACTCCAGATCGTCCGTACATCTGCGGCTTACCCTCTGCCGATAATGCAGTAGGGTAAGGAGGGTTCAGAAGTTGGAATAGCCACTGTCTTGCAGCGATAGGCTGGCGAGGCGATCGAGTTGTGGCTTGTTGGTGCAGGAGGAGCAAAAAGCAAAACATACAGCAGCAGGTATTCCCACGTGGTCACCCACCGTAGTACTAGTCCGCCGGT
>DAHZQE010000013.1:0-5850 GCA_027409005.1 Ferrimicrobium sp.
AGGGCTTCGTCTTCGGCCGGGCAGGGGAGCGGGATGCACATCCGACGTCACCGACATTTGCGCGGTAGCCACGCGCTGGGACCTTCTTCTTGGGCTTCGCGCTGGCTGGCTCCGGGCTAGACGACATCTCGCCGTCTTCATCCTCATCTGCCTCACGAGCGCCGGTGTACTCCTTGTTGCCAGAGTCGGCATCAATGCCATTGAGCTTCTTCAAGAATGCGCGAGAGACGCTGAGGCCCACAATCAACGACGGCGTGCGGCCCTCATCAAATGGACTATCACTCCGTGCATCCTGAGCAGGACGCTTGCGAGTATTCTGCGCCTGGTCCTCGTTCTTGATCTGCGCGACGACATGCTGCTCGACGAGCTTGATATACTGCTCATTCCACTCCTTGGGCCTAAAGGCGCGGAAGCGCTGCATGAGAGCCGTGGCACCGACCCGATACAAGATGCCAAAGCCATTGGAGTAGAACTGCCGGGCGTTGAGCTGCTTGTTCCTCATTGCTTGGCAGAGTCGCTCCCAGCCGTCCATGGCACCCTGGTGAGCCATGAGGAAGAGTGCGACGTCTTCTTGGAACGAGCGGGACTGGCTCTGTTCGACTGCGTCTTCGCACGGGCTCTGATCTGGCCCCGTGCCGCGTTGGCTGGCACGTTGATCGTTGCCGGAGTCAGGCTGTTGGCGCGGGTTGACCATAGTCGTAGCCCCATTCTCAGCCGGAACCGCTGACTGCCTCAAGCCGGAGGGGACCGGAGTGTTCTGGGCGGAAGTCTTGTAGGAGAGCATAGCAGCCGGGTGCGAATTACGGTGGCTCGGCATGAGACCCATCTGCGGGAGGGATCGCAGCATTGGCATGCCCGCGCACGGCGGAGGGTGAGCTTGGAATGCTCGCTGCGCAGCTACCTGGCCATATTGCATCGGTGGGACGTCACCGTAGGGCTGAGGACTGCGGTAGCCCGCCTGTCGCTGTTGAATCTGATGTTGATGCCGCTGTTGCAGAAAGTGCTGGTGCAAACCAAGCAGTTGCTGTTGCTGAATCGGGTTCAAGCCTGCAAGCATGGGGTTATGTGCCAGGAATGCCGGTGATGATGGCTGAGGAGTCGGTATCTGCATCGGGCTATATGCCTGCGCTTGTTGGTACGGCATGAACGGCGGAACATATGTGGCCGGCGACGATAATTGTGGCGCTGGTTGGCCATATCTCTGATGCTGATTATATTGCACAGCAGGCTGGCTATGAGCCGCGAGCAGGTCGTGAGATGTGCGTGATAGGTTCTGTTTCACGGCCTGAGCAGTGATTTGATGCAGCAGAGGGGCTTGAACGCTGTGCTGCGGCTCGTCCTGGCCTTCCTCCAGCTGGGTCTCGATCGTCGAAAAAGCAGCCTGTTCTTCGGTAGTACGCTGTGACCCCGCTAGCTGGCGGCGTTCAAGCTCCTCACGCCGCTCTTTGATCAGCTTGCGTTGCTCCTCAGCCAATTTCTTGCTACTGAGGATCGTCTCGCGGGCTTCAACCCCATGACGTAGCTCCGCTAGAGGCGTGGCGTGGCCAGAGCGGACCAAGCCGAGGGCATCCTGGGCGTGTGACTGTTGATCGCATTGGAGCATATCGGGTACGTCCGCACTCTGCAAGTGTTCCTGAGACAAAGCCAGGAGGTTCTCCGCATGCGCCAGCGTGCTGTTGACAGTGTCGTGCTTATGGGTAGTGCTGTACGGTTTCGGCGGAAGGGCTGGCGCAGCTGGAGTGGCATCTTGTTCAACAGCACGCTTGACGGTAGGTGGATCAGCTCCAGCCTTTACTACTTGCCTCTGCGGCTTCAGCGGAGGCGCTGTCGGCTGGGCCATCTCTGGCTGCAAAATGGTACTCGTGCCTTTGTCTTGCTGAGTATGCCGGAGCGATGGGGTGTACACTGGAGCATTCTTAGCAGCAACAACACCGCGGTCCAGCATTCGGCCAGGAAGCAGCTGAGAACGAGGCGCAGACTGGATTTGACGTTCGTGGGCCTGAGGACGCGGACTAGAAGCACGAGAAGAGTGCTCCTCTTCCCGTACGGGTTGTAGGTGGATCTTTCTGCGTGCGCGGTCGATGAAGAGGTCTTCGAAGGGCTGATGGTCCTGGTAGGCGGACCCGTGCTCACTGTAGTTGAGCGACGGTGGTCCCTCCTGACGCTGGGATTGCTGCTGATTTTGTTGACGGCTCGGGACTCTCTGAACAGCTCGCTGTCCAATTGGGTTGCCCTTCCTGTAACTCGCATCAGTTTCACATCAGATGGTGATGAGTCTGAACTCGTCACTTACTCGTCGTACACCAACGTGAGTACCATCTTCCCAACCCCGGCACCAGAACAAAATATAATGAAGCACGGTATAAGCGAGTGAAGCGTCAAAAAAATGCAGCGCAAAGATGAGAGATGGAGGGATTAAGATGAAAGGAAGGGTTTGCTCGAATTCAGGATAATCGAAGTGGAGGATAGGTGGGAGATGAAAGTGTCGATGTTGATTTGGGTTGGGCAGTTTGCAGAGGCGCGCTAAAAGTGGGCCAACTGAAAGCGGAAGGAACGAAAGCAGTGGCACCTTCCTTCACGCGCGCTGCTTCGTCGACTTTGGGTCTTAGCCCCGCATGGCACCTCGACTTTGGGAAACAGAGATGAAAGGACGCACCGTGAGGCCAAAGCAGGTCGCCGCCGCCCTTGTGACTCATGAAGCCCTATCGCATACTCTCCTGGGTATTTTCCACGCGCCATTCGCCTGAAGACCACACACGCCTATTTCCCAGCAGCCCGACTGACCATCCCTCCAACCGCCTCCCTCGCCCGCTCACTACCCCAGACTCCCTCACTGCCTCCTTTCCGCATCCAGCTCTCCGCATTGCCATCTTCACCTTGCCCTCTCACTCCCTCCGCCAAGACCACCTCCAGATCTCTGCTCTGACTTCTCACCCATCGTTCAACGAAGCCAGCAGGGTCCCTAGCCAACTGATCGAAGAACTTTCTTTTCGCGTTCGTTTGATGCATCTTCTGTACAAGCAACGCCAAGTCATCGTCGGTCTTGACGATTTGCTGGAGGGTGGCGAGATGGGTTTTCGAGTTGTGGAAGCGCTGGAGTTGGGTCGTGGTAGGGTTGGGAAGAGGGACGCGGATGTCGTAGACTGTTGCCGGGCTGCCAGACTTGATGTAGGATGCGTCGGCACGGATGGTGTAGTTTAGCTGGATCGGAGGAATTGGTTGGAGATGTGGCAGGACTTTGTCGGGGACGTGAGGGAAATATAATGTGTCTTCCCGGAAAACCTTGAAGGTATTAGCAAGAGTAACCGTCGCCTCGCTCCTGAATCTACACCTACCCTGCGCAGCGCATCGTCGCATACGATGTTCCTCTTGTCTTCGTCCTCCTGCAGGTTGTTCGCTCGACAGTACTCCCATAACCCTTGCGCAACGCCAGCACGGTCGTCTTCTTCAGTATCCAGAATCTCGGCCAAGACCGGGCTCAGCTTGTACCGCACGTTCTTCTCATCTCGCACGAGATTGATCGTGATGTTGATCTTCTCGTCATCGCACTTGCGCTCGAACTCCAGTGTATCGAAGCTGACCTCGCTGCTATTTGGGTCGTACGTCGGATTCTGTGGTCCAGGCTGCGGTTTGCGCCACTCGATGGTGTCCAAACCCAAGGCAGGGTCGCGGTGGAAGTCAACGGTAATCGCTTTGAAGAAGTGACTGAATCGCGGTCTCTTTTGGGGTGGCGCCTTGTCGTCAGCTTCCTTCTCCTTGCCTTTGCCGCCATCCTCCGCGTCCCCACCCTCATCCAGCAGCGTGCCCTCGATCTTGACACGGAATGTCGCGTTGCTGTTCTCTACGCCAAACTCGAATGCGCCACCATCGTCGCCGGCACCATCTTCTATGACCTGCCAAGGCTGTCCTTCTGCGGTGTTGCTGATCCAAACCCTCATCACGCCTTCCCTCTTTGTGTACCTGCGCTGCAAGTTGTCGCTGATGTCAAGTCGCTTGCGCATCATGACCGCATCCAGCTTCCGCTCCACCTCGCGCAGCTTCTGGTAACGCTCGACTCCATCTCCCACAATGACTCCGGACAGTTCTTCGGGGATTTCGCGGTCGGTAGGTTTTCTGCTGATCCGTCTTGCAGCATCCTGGCGCCTGATCTCTTCGAGTCGCTGCGCTTGGATTTGCGCCGCGTTCAACTGTGCGGGTTGCTGGGGATGCTGCGGATGCTGCGGAACCATTGGGCCTGCGGCGCGAAAGGTGCGCTCCAAGTCAGCAAACGAGATCTTGCGCTTGTGACCGGCCATGGCCATGCCGCGGAAGGGTATAAAACAGATAGATATATGCTATGAATTGGTCAAGACACACCTGGCCCTCGTCGAGGCGCAGCAGGACTTCGTTGCGAAGTCGCCGGCGCGAAGTTCATGTTTCGGTAATTCTGCATCGTTGGCGCCGACCGTCGGGGTGCCTGCCAAGGCTAGCTTTGGGGCTAAGTGATGAATAGCACAAGGCGAGCGTAGGAAGCCGCAGAACGAGGCAAACAACGAAGGTCTGGCGATGATGGCGTTGGAGATGGAGACGAGGTCGGAGTTGATGCACAGACGCGTGACGCGAAGGAGATGGAGAGGCCCCTGCAGGCGCATCGAATGGAGAAGCGAGTCAGTGAGGGGCAACCCGCCACAATGCGAACCCCATTGCTTGTGGGACTGAGGGGACAATCGTCGCTCTTGTACTCGCAGGACGATTCTGCAGGCTTGAGTGGTATCAAATCATCTTGGTATAGGCATGACCGACAAGAGTATGGGGTTCCAGCGAGCATTCACTTCACCTTAGCACCATCCTGCCGAAATAGGAAGGACAGGCTTCCGCGGCCAAACCTACAGCAGGAGTGGTGAGGTCAAGCCTATTCTTCTCATCACCAGCACTGAAAACTCGCACCGACGTTACTGCTGAAGCTACAATATGGCAGCCGAGTTCTTACGAGGTTACGGCATCGATCTTGAAGCTGAGTTGGCAGCGATGCAGTCCGGAGATGTCGGCAATTTGCCCAGCAAGACTGTCACGATATCAAATGCTAGTCTGCCTAACACTGAAGCCGGCACGACGTGGACAATCATCCTGAGCCCCGAAGATGGCAAAGTATCAGATGTGCGTCCGTCTCAATCGCATCGCGCTGCTCGATCGCCCGGAACGATCGACGTTCAAAGTGCTCTTGTTGCGCCTTCACCATGTCACCCACATATCCACTTGGACAAGGCATTCCTGCTCTCACATCCCTCACATTCGCACCTTCGCATCAAGAAGGGCGATTTCGGAGAGGCAATGTCCCTTACCGGTAAAGCAAAGGGGAACTTTAACCCGGAAGACTTGCTAGAGCGAGGACGCAGAGTCATCGATGAGAGTGTTGCTGCTGGCGTGACGCACATGCGAGCGTTTGTTGAGCTGGACGCTGGAGTCGGAAGGAAATGTCTCGATGCTGGGCTGCAGCTGAAGAAGGAAGCGGATGGTAGGTGCACACTACAGATCTGCGCTTTCGCTCAATTGCCGCTTTTCACGGCCAGTAAGGGCGACGAAGATGGATCTGTCATTCGGGGCTTGATGGAGGATGCTGCTAAGGACCCTGACGTGGAGGCTCTCGGCAGTACGCCATATGTCGAAGACTCCCGAGAGCGCATGCAGAGTAACGTAGTCTGGCTCGTCGATCTCGCGATCGGCCACAAAAAGCACGTCGACTTTCACTTGGACTACAATCTCGACAACGGAACCGAGCCGCTTGTCTGGCACGTTGTTGAAACGCTTAAGCAGAAGGCCTGGACCTCGTCCAACCCCATGCAGACTCATCCTCGTAGCTGTTCGCTCTGG
>DAHZQE010000030.1:0-22167 GCA_027409005.1 Ferrimicrobium sp.
ACATTCGGCGGCCCTGGCGCCCCTCATCGGTCAAGTATTTCGGTCAAGCTACGGGCGGTTTGGCATGCTAGAAGAGGAGGATTTACCCTGCTCATTACGGCTCCGGAAGGCAAAAGTTTGAAATTATTCAGATTCGGCTCAGTGTTGTGGCCGAACGTACCGATACCTTGGGCATTGGATGAATTCGAAGCTGCGAAGGGAGTCGCAATGCCTATCATAAGAGCTTCCTGCCCGACGTGCGGGGACGTCGACATAGCGCCTGACGCCATGACGGTGATGCTCTGTTCATCCAACGGTGAGGCCAGCTATGTGTTTCGATGCCCGAACTGTGCAATGGTGGTCTCCAAGGCGGTGGACAAGAGGATTGTAGAGATCCTGGTGTCATCTGGAGTGCGGATCCATTTTTGGCGCCTCCCGGATGAATCTGAGGAGGAGATGACCGGTCCACCGGTTGATTTTGACGACCTCATTGAGTTCCACAATCAGCTCTCCGACCCGACTTGGCTAGAGCGTCTTATCCGTTACAGCCAGGGAAAATATGAACAGTAGTTGCCGCTCGTCGGTCCGCCAGCTCGAGATCTGGACGAGCGTGCAGAGGTCGCTTTGCTGTCTGTGTGAGTAAAACAGGACTTTACTACACTGTAAGCGCAATACCCATGCAGTACTCGATACTTGCCCGTAGCATTTTCGTAGCCATGGCGCTAGTCTGATTAGGTGGCATACCTATGCTCTCACGAGTCGGCTGAGGAGAGATGTTCTTTGGGTCCGCGGTCCGAGACTATGGTGCCATCACCTTTAAGGTGCACAGCGATAATTGGTCAAACAGGCGAGTGAAGTTGTGGGTTTAGGTTCATAGTTTCGGCTAGCTGGATTTAGGCTGTCGTGGACGGGGACGGAGTGGGTGATCGTAGAGTTTGGTTGCTCAGGAATGGAGTAGACGCTGGTGACGGCGAAGCTTGAACGAGTACTCTCGGGCGTGCAGCCTACTGGTCAGCCGACACTCGGCAATTATCTTGGTGCATTCAGGCAGTGGCGAGCCCAACAGCAACAGTACGAGAGTGTGTTCTTGATCGTCGATCAGCATGCTTTGACGGTTGAACACCAACCTGCTAGCCTCCGTGAAGGCACACTCCAGATGGCTGCGCTTCTGTTTGCAGTTGGGATCGATCCGCAACGGTCCACCGTGGTAATCCAAAGTCACGTACCTGGACATTCGCAGTTGGCCTGGCTGATGGAGTGCACGGCGACCTATGGTGAGCTGTCGAGGATGATCCAGTTTAAGGATAAGTCGAAGGGTTCAGCGATGGTACGCGCTGGCCTATTCACATATCCGGCACTGATGGCCGCTGATATACTGCTGTACCAGACCGATCTGGTTCCTGTCGGCGAAGATCAGATCCAACATATCGAACTTGCTCGCACGGTCGCCACCCGATTCAATCATGCCTATGGTGAGGTGTTTACACTCCCTCGGTCGCTGATACCAGCTGTTGCCGCGAGAGTCATGGATCTTGGCCACCCGGAGATGAAAATGAGCAAGTCCTCCGCTGATGGCCAGGGCAACATCTATCTTCTGGATTCAGATGATCAGATTCGTCGAAAGATTGCGAAAGCCAAAACCGACCTCTTCAACGAAGTACAGTATGTGGAAGATAATCCTGAGCGTGCAGGTGTGCGCAACCTACTAGAGATCCTGGCGGCGTTGACCGATCGTGAGCCAAAGGAGGTGGCGGCGGATTTCCACCGCTACGGTGATCTCAAAGAGGCAACCGCCACAGCTGTGATCGAGCAGCTCTCTCCGATTCGAGAGCGCTATCAGTACTATCTAGCTGATCAAGCACAACTTGAGAGCTGGCTTGCAGTTGGTCGAGAGCGAGCTACCCGGTTGGCAGCCTCGACGTTGGAGCGGGCTTATGATGCCGTTGGCTTTCTTCCAATCAAGGAGGTGACCCTTGCAGATTGATCCTATAAAACTTGCCTTTGTGGCGATCGCCGCACTTGTGCTCCTCGGTCCAGAGCGACTCCCTCAGGTGGCAAAGAAGGCGGGAGAGCTGTTGAATACGCTCCGGAGCCACCGCGATTCGTTGACCAGTCAGATCAACTCCGTCACCAACCTGCCGAGCTCGGCGATGGGTGGTTTTCTCGGAGAGACATTGAAGACCGCCGGGACGGTCACCTCTATGTTTCAGCCCGCAGGAGTTGTGGGTTCAGTCCTCCAACCAGCGCGCATGGTGAACTCGGTACTCCAGCCGAGGAGCAAGGCAACCCAGCCGTTCTCGGTTACCCCCAGAACGCTACAGGACCCGTCATCTGCTGAGTCCGAGACGAAGCAGGCGTCGACGCTCAATCCGGGTTACACCCTCGGATCACCGGACCTTAACTAGTCATGGGTTTGAGCATCCATCGTCGTCAGTCGACGCCACCCAACGAGATGTCGATGATCGAGCACCTCCGCGAGCTGCGCAAGCGGTTGATCATCTCGATTATTGCCGTCTCTCTAGGTGCTGTGGTGGGCTACATCGTGTATCCGTCGGTCCTCACTTTTCTGATGCATCCACTCTGTATCACCAATGGTGCAAATAACTGCGGTCTCTATGTCACCGGCCCCTTCGATGGCTTCTCGGTTCGGTTGAAGGTGGCCGTCATCTCCGGTCTCTTCTTTGCGTCGCCGGTTGTCCTCTGGCAGCTGTGGAAGTTTATAGCTCCCGGGCTGCATTCTAAAGAGCGACGTTACGGCTTGGCCTTTGTGCTTAGCTCATTGCTGCTCTTCGGTATTGGAGCGATGGTAGCCTATCTCGTCTTCCCTCATGCGCTGCATTTTTTTGAATCTGCTGCTGGTGCTCATGTGCACGCCATCTACACACCTCAGAATTACCTCAATTTTCTTATGCTGTTGATGGTTGCCTTTGGGGTTTCGTTCTTGTTCCCACTGGTGCTCATAGTTTTGGAGCTACTTGGTGTTGTGTCTACGACTGCCTTGCGCAAACGGCGACGTTACGCCTGGTTGGGTATCATCGTGGTGGTGGCTATTTTCATTCCAAGCAACGACCCCTATTCACTTACTGCCATGGCGGTGCCGTTGTTGCTCTTCTACGAGCTTGCGATTCTGGTTGGAAGAGTCCTTCTCCGTCCGGGTGCGAAGGCATCGCGTCAGGAGAGCTAGGAGCCCTCGGGTAGGATCATAGATAAAGATACGTGTCGTTGAAGCTGACAACCGTCACTTCAGGTCTACGGTGTCGAATGGGGAGATACGTGACTTATGTCTCTCACTTTGAGGGTCGGGTCGATATCGAACTCGACCCGTTTCAAGAGGAGGCCATCGCGGCCATCCTTCGGGATGAGTCGGTATTGGTTGCGGCGCCCACCGGATCAGGCAAAACACTCGTGGGAGTGTTTGGGGCATGCCGCGCTTTAGATCTTGGGCTTCGGACGTTCTACACTACACCGTTGAAGGCGCTCTCGAATCAGAAGTACGCCGAGTTCGTGCGTGCTTTTGGCGCTGAGAACGTAGGTCTTCTCACTGGGGATAACTCGATCAATCCTAGTGCTCGGGTGGTCGTTATGACCACCGAAGTCTTGCGCAACATGATCTATGCCAGCATGGAGGCGCTGGATGATCTAGGACTCGTCGTGCTCGATGAGGTCCATTACCTCCAGAATCCATATCGTGGTGCGGTATGGGAGGAGGTAATCATACATCTTCCTCGGAACGTGAGGCTCGTCTGCCTCTCTGCCACCGTCTCCAATGTGCATGATTTCGCTGCCTGGATGCGTGAGGTGCGTGGACAGATGACAGTAGTCGAGGCAAGAGGGCGCCCTGTACCACTTGAGCACCGTTACCTGTATGCGGATCGACGATCCCGCCAGGTTTTGGCAATCCCGGTTCTCCAGGGAGGTCGGCCTAATCCTAAGGGTTCTGAGCTCGATCCTCCGTGGCTATCTAGCTCTCGTCGTTCCTTCGGCCCCAAGGCTCGAGGTGTCGCTCGGCCGGAGATGATTGAGTTCTTGGCTGCCAATCGGGAACTTCCTGCGATCGTCTTCATTTTCTCACGGGCTGGCTGTCAGGCGGCAGCCGATGAGACCTTAGCGAGTGGGCTCCGACTGACGACACAGTTAGAGCGCGAAATGATCCGCGAGGTGGTTGATCGGAGGTTGGCAAAGCTCGACCCAAGAGACCTCAAGGTGCTTGGGTACGCTCAGTTCTTGGCGGGCCTAGAGGCCGGTTTTGCGCCGCATCATGCAGGCTTGATCCCACCCTTTCGCGAGATTGTTGAGGAGTGCTTCGAGCGTCTGCTGGTAAAGGTTGTCTTTGCAACCGAGACACTTTCGCTCGGCATTAATATGCCGGCACGTTCGGTTGTGATCGAGAAGATGGTCAAGTTCAACGGCGAGACTCACAAAATTTTGTCTCCGGGCGAGTACACCCAGTTTTCTGGGCGAGCTGGGCGTCGCGGGATCGATCATCGAGGAAGCAGCTACGTCGCCTGGGGCGGCGGGGTAGCCTTCGCTGATGTGGCTCGAGTGGTCGAAGGTGAGTTCTATCCAATTACGAGTTCGTTTCGCCCGACATATAATATGGCCGCCAATCTCGTCAAACGTTACACTCCAGAGGCTGCTCGGGAACTGTTGAACCTTTCGTTTGCCCAGTTCTCCCAGGATGCCGAGGTGGTAAGGCTAGAGGCTGAGCTCCGAGGTTTGCGACGTCGACGTTCGTCGTCTCGGCCGCTCGGAGAGGTTGATGAGATCCGAGTGGTGCCTGGATCGGTTATCTCGGTCCCTGCAGCTGAGGGTGCACGTCATCGCGCTTCGCTGCTGGTGCTATCGGTGTCTACCCGGCATCATGGTCGTATGAAGATCCAGACCGTGTCCCCATCAGGTCGAGGGTATACGTTGGAGGCGACCCACTTGCGTGAGGCGCGGCTACAAAAGCGAATCACGTTACCCCCGGTGGATCGCGGACGCAAAGAGCTGATGCGACGTGAGGCGGCCAAGGAGCTGAAGCGTAGTCTGAAGGCGAGACATCATCAGGAGCCGTCTAAGGAGTTTCTCGAGACCGGAGTCGCCCGAGAGAGCGAGCTGCGCGAGGAGGGCAGGGTTGCAAGAATAGAGGAGCGTATCAGCCAACGGCGTGCCGCCCTTTCAGGATATTTTGACCGAGTGTTGTCGGTGATGGAGGCGTTTGGCTTCTCGAGAGGCTGGTCACTTACCGCAACCGGTTCGATTCTCGCAAATCTCTATTCAGAGTCAGATATCTTGTTGGCACTGGCGCTCGACACCTTAGAGTTGGAGGCGCTTAACGCGCCGGGATTCGCCTCAGTGCTCTCGTGGATGACATTCGAACCTCGACCGAGCTTTACCGGAACCGGTCTTCGCTCTACCCATCCTGAACTCATCGATCGTTTTCGCGAGGTCCGGCGCATGTCAGGCGAGCTGCAACGGCTAGAAGGGGTACGAGAATTGCCGCTTACCCGTGTACCCGATGTTGGTTTTAGCGAACTCGTCTACGACTGGGCAGATCAAAAGCCATTGGAGCGCATTCTGCGTGTAGCGCCTATTCCTCCAGGAGACTTTGTACGCAATACCAAGCAGATCGCCGACCTTGCTCGACAGGTAGCCGCGGTCTACCAGGATCATCCTCTTGGAAAGCTTGCTCGCCGCACTGAGGCATCGATTGTCCGAGGGATCGTGGCGATCTCATCGGAGGTGGAGGTGTTGACCAACGAGGATGTTCAGTTCGTCGAGGACGGTGGATTTGATGTCGTCGGTCTCTGAGCTTGCGGTGGCTAGCCAGACGTCGTCGTGAGAGCTGCGTCGTTGGAGCTACGCTGTCGGTAGGCTAGCGGCGTGGAAAACTACCTACCCGAAGTCTTTTCTGGCGCCGAGCTTGAGGCGCTAACCCCGTACTTCACCAATACTGATGGACCCGTCTTCTGTCTCCAGAACATTCCTCAGGAGTTGGCGGCGGCGCTGTTTGCTCGGTATTCGAGGTCGAACAAGTCGTTACGACGTATCTTCCTTGATGAGTTTATCGAAGACGTGGAGTCAATTAACGTACAGGCTGGCCTCGGTGAGGGATCACGCACAAGGCAGTTGATGAAGAGGGTGATCGGGGAGTATGGCGATGACTCTGTGGCTCAGCTTGCCGTCGCACATGTGGCGGTTGAACAGGTGTCTACCGTGCTTACCAGATCGCTTGAGCGTCATCGTCTACTCTCCTTTCTCGAGCAATCGACGCGCTATGTTAATTTAAGTTCTCTACGCGCTGACGGAAGTTTGCGTGCGGTTATCCCTCAGGAGTTCGCGAGTGAGGTTCGCCGTCGCTATCATCTCATTGTCGCCCAGGAGTTCGACCTCTACTCCACTGTCTTTGGGACTATGGAGGCGCGCTTTAGCAAGGGGCTAGACGAAGATGATGTGGCTAGGCGTCGAGCAGGAAGAGCAGCCGCGCTCGATGTCGCACGCTCTTGTCTTCCCATGTCCACCATGACCAATGTCGGTATTGTCGGAAGTGCGCAAGCCTTGGAGTATCTGGTGATCCGGTTGCGTTCGGTCGGCTCGTCTGAGAGCCTGTTCGTTGCTGACGCAATCGCACAGGAGGTGTCAAAGGTTCTTGGCTTGCTGGTGTCTAGGATGGATCGTCCTGATCGTGGGCACCGATGGACCAAGTACCTTGTGGATAGGCGGGATAACGTAGAGTTTCTGCTTGGGCAGCTGGGGGCACATGAGCCTTCTGTGTCGCCGACCCCGTATGCCGAGCCAACGGTTCGCTTGTTGAACGTAGAGCCGCGCAACGATGATGATCTAATCCCGTGGATGTTATATGAGCTAAGTGGTGCGTCGTTTACAGAGTGCGAGCGCTATTCGATAGCCTTAACCGAAGCCGAACGGGTTGCTGTATTCCGGGCTTATGTTGGGGATAGGGAGAATCGCCGACATAAGCCCTCTCGTGCGTGGGAGATGAGCTCGTATACGTTTGAGATCGAAACCGACTACGGATCGTATCGTGATCTGGCTCGTCATCGACTTTTGACCTTACTCGAGCAGGATCCTGTTACTCTCTCTGGCTACCAGGTAGACCCTCAGCTGGCCGAGGAGGGGCTACTCGAGTCAATTGACCCGGTCTTTGACGCAGCGTTCCGTTTTGCGCACGATCTCCATAACGAGGTATCGGCTCCGACCGCTCGCATGGTACTTCCGTTGGCGACACGAGTGCGTTTCGTCGTTAGGCTCAATGCTCGCGAGCTTTTGCACCTAGTGGAGCTGCGATCTCAACCTCAGGGCCATCCAGTCTACCGGCATATAGCCCAAGAGATGTATCGGTTGTTGGAACGTGTTGGCCACCGACGTATAGCCCAAGCTATGCGTTTTGTTGACTTAGACACTTACTCGCTGGGTCGGACCTCCGAAGAGGAGCACCTAATAGAGAAACTTGAAAATTAGACCCGATTTGTGGAACTAAAAAGGGTTCAAAGTGGTTAGCATTGCCGAATTGAAACACGTGATGATAGAGCGAAAGAGGTAATGATGGCAGGTCGTAAGAAGAAGGTTGCAGAGGAGTCGATGGCGGCACCCACAGACGAGGAACTCGATCTGGATGAAGACATCGACGAGGAACTCGATCTAGATGATGACCTTGAGGTTGACGACGAGATCGACGAGGAGCTCGATCTAGATGACGACCTTGACGCTGATGAGCAGACGGACGACGAGATCGTTCTCGATGGAATCGACGGCGTGGAGATTGATGAGTTGCCGTTAGAGGAGGACGACGAAGATGTTGAGGACGTTGAGGAGGTTGACGACGCCGATGATGAGGAGGTTGACGACGCCGATGACGATGAGGTGGAGTCAGCGCTAGATGACATCCTGCGTGAGCGTTTTGTGGTCACTGAGGTTGACGACGAGGAGGAGGTCGATGAGTCTGGTGATACCGTTATCCGGGTCAAGCCACGACAACCTGATGAGTTTGTCTGTCAGTCATGCTTCCTGGTTAAGAGTATGATACAGCTGGCGGACACTGACAAGATGTTCTGCCGTGACTGTGTCTAGTAGGATGTAGTTGGCGAGCTGATCTCGGCTCGGTTAGAAAGGAGTGACATGGCTACGCAAGAGACTCCATCGTTCGATTTCGATGATCTTAAACAGGAGGTGGTTAATCGGTTGATCTTTCAACCGATTGGGCTCCTGGCGGCGGTTGTCAGGACACTTCCAAACGCAGCCGAAGAGGGTCGTAGGGTAGTTGAAGGTCCGCTTCAGACCGCAAAATTTGTGGGAGACATGGCGGCCGGCGTGATGAAGGCTAAGTACGGCGCTCAGATCAGCGACCTGGAGGGGAAGGTCTCAGACGTGAGGCGCACCGTGGAGGGTGCTGCAGATCTTGTCATCAAGACTGCTCAATCTAGGGTCGGTGGTTTCGGTGCTGAATCTCAGCCACGTACCACAGACGATGGCGGTGCCGGTGAGGCTACCGTTCACGAGGCCGAGGGCAGCGAGACTGTTGGCGGTATTGTCGGTTATGAATCGATGACTGCTGCCGAGGTAATTAGCCACCTCGATGGCTTGACGCTTTCGGAGCTCGGCGAGGTAGAGGCTTTTGAGCTCGAGCATCGGCGTCGCCGGACTGTGCTTGGACGGGTGTCAAAATTGCGTGAGGATCACCACTAGCAGGCGTGGCGGTACCGCCACCGCCATAAGGTGAGTCGATTTCACGGCTAGTTAAGTGTTGTGGGTTGACTTGCGTCCGTCGGAGATCGCCATGAGCGTGGTGGTCACTCCTGGGGCAAGCGGCATGGCCATCGCCTCATTTAGCTGGAACCAACGGGCGTCTAGTGCGTCGGAGTGTGCTGAGATCGCGTCTGGATCAATGGGTGGCTCGCAGAGGAAGCTAAAGAGGACGTAGGAGCGGCTCGGGGCGTAGAGTTCGATCTCGGCTATCAGCCGTAGTGGACGCAGGGAGATCCCTATCTCTTCGTAGGTCTCTCTCATCAGAGCCTTTAGCAGACCTTCGTGCGGTTCTACTTTGCCGCCAGGTGGGGCCCAGAGCTCCGGTATAGGCGGAGACCTCCTGATGAGCAGGACGCGGCCATGGTCGATGCTAACGGCGGACACTGCAGTCCTAACGCTGGTTCTGATGTCAGCTTGGCTAGCTATAGTTCGATGTCCCTTCGCACTCGGATCTTATCCGAACGGAAGCCCTGGGCTTCGTAGGTGAGCTTTGCCACCCGGTCGCCAGGTGAAACCCACCCGTAAAAGGCGCTGCATCTCGCCCTCTTGGCGACCGCGATGGCCTCCTCAAGGAGCTGCTCACCGATACCTAGATCTCGGAGTTCTGGCTGCACGAAGTGGAAGGTCACCTCCGCCTCCGGTGCACGCGCTGTGAATCGAATCAATCCTGCTGGTATGTCGTTGTAGTAGGCGACCACGAGTCGTTCCTCAGGGCTGATCTCTGGGATCCAATCGTGGAAATCAGGCGGAGTTCTGTCGACCGCATATGTGCGGATCGTCATGGTTCAATCTTCGTTGACTTGAGTCTCTTCGGTAGCAGCTGGTTTCTTTGGTCGTGAAGTCTTCGGCACCATCGCTAGTATCTCAGGCCGGGGTGGAGGAGGAACCGAGACTCCTGTCAGTTGGGCTAATGCTGGGATACGTCCTGCATTCTCCTTGACAAACTCCATGAGTTCGGGCGTTGCGTCGCTCGGGAGGCTCGTAGGTTGTACATGACGCCGGATCGGGCTCTGGGCTACTGCATCTATGAGAACCATCCATCGTTCTGAAGGAGTATCGGCGCTCATCTCTTCGTTGCAGAGTGTCACCAAGCGCTGGGCAAGTTCCGCAGGTAACTTGGCTGTTGGATCAGGAAGTTTTGCGCTAAGCCGTAGTGCACGCACTAAGCGGTTCTCGTCGACCGCCCCCGCGACTTCCTTCTGCCACTTCTCAGTTTCGGTGCTGGCGCGAGCATTTAGCACCTCGGTGAGTGCGTTGGCTAGTTCGGTGACTTGCTGATTCTTCGCCGATCTATCGGCGGCGGCAAGTATGGAACGTAGATCCTTTAGCGAGATCTCTTGGGCTATCTCATTGGCCGCCTCGGCTCTGTCGAGCCATGTAGCTACACGAATCTTTGGTAGGATGCCTTCGGCAATTTTGAGGGTTGCATCGACAGGTGTCTCGGGCTCTCCAGCCGCAGCGGCTCGTGCATTTTGTTCTGATATGGCGGCGCGAACTGCAGGCAGCCCTCCCTTCATGAGAGCCTCGCCGATCGGACGATGCTCGGGCAGTAGCGATTCGAGCACCTCCCTGCGATGGGTCTCCTTTGGGTGCAGGCGCTTAGCCTCAGACCTACCCGATCGACGTCGATCATTTGAAGTAGGTCGACCCCGAGCACCCCTATCCTGGGATGCCGGTCGGTCTCGATCGTTCGTGCGTTGGGGGCGTTCGCCATCTGCTTGACGATTGCGCGGCCCCTGACCCTGTCGACCTCTGTCCGTGCCTTGGCGTGGGCGTTCGCCGCCTTCACGAGAGCCGCGACCAGGACGGTCGGGACGACCCTTTTTGCGAACCGATATCGTCACTAACGGATCATCTGAAGACGATCCAATGATCTCGATTCTGTTATCGGCTGACTTCTTCGGTGCCGGAGCTGTGACGGCAAGGACTTCGATGCCATCGAGCCCCATGGACACCTCCGCGCGAGCTACGTCGCCGATTTTCGCCCCGTCGTAGAGGAGCTCAGCAGCGACAGTTCCCTTGGGACTGCGAGCGCCTGCCGCTCGCCAAGTCCAGCTGTCATTGTTGAGCTGACTCGTCAGCTCAATCTCTAGTTTGGTTGCCATGAGCCTCCACCTGCCACCTGTATCGATTTGTGGCGATCGTCGGTTGATCGCCACCGGGCAATACTAGTCGGACGGTCGATCGGGGTCAGCAGCTAGCCTTGCCGGAATGAGAGTTGGTGCCCATGTCTCCGCTGCAGGTGGGGTTGATGGATTGATACAGCGTGCGAACTCTCTCGGTGTTGAGGCGGCGCAGTTCTTTCTCTCCTCTCCTCGTACCTGGAAGTTTCGTCCGATTGCTCCATCGGTAGCCGGTAAGACTAAGGCTGTGGCACTTGCACAGGGGGTGCAGCGCTTGGTTGTGCATGCGTCGTACCTGATCAACTTGGGCTCCGATGATCCAGTGCTTGCAGGCAAATCGAGCGAATTGCTCGCCGCCGTGATGAGGGCTGCCTCTGCTGATCAGCTCTCAGCTGTTGTCCTCCATCCAGGGTCGCATAAGGGCCATGGTTTCGACGCCAGCCTCGACAGATGGTTCAGCGGTGTCGAGCCAGGCCTCGGTTTTGCCTCGGCGGACACAAGACTGCTTCTTGAAAACACCGCTGGCGGGGGTGCCTCCATGGGGCGATCTGTACAGGAGCTTCGTGCACTGCTAGATCTCTGTGCTCGACCGGATGCGGTAGGTATCTGCATCGATACCCAGCATCTGTTCGCAGCTGGATATGATCTGCGGGATCGTGGGGTGGCTTCGGAGCTCGCAGCGCAATTGTTGTCCGAGTTTGGAGACATCCCAGTTGTGCACCTAAACGATTCAGCGACCGAGCTTGGCTCGGCTCACGACAGGCACGCCAACCTAGGCGAGGGCGCGATTGGCCTTGAGGCTTTAATCGATTTCATCGGCCATGAGGTATTCCGTTTCGCGGACATCATCCTTGAGGTCCCTGGTTCGGGTGATGGGCCACGTGTAGAGGACGTGTCACTGCTTCGGGAAGCGCTCAAGCAGCGCGAATAGACAAGAGTTTGTCTGGGCCGTGTCTAGCACATGTGCTTTGATATAGATGATAGCTGGGCAAGATTGGATGAGCCGATGTTTACCACCGTGGGCGATCGTCTTCATCGACATCACCTTGGTTGATCGACAGGCCGTTCTCCAACAAAAATGTTCGAAGATCGAGATTATCGAGGAATTGATGGGTACGATAGCCAGCCTTGCTAGCCGCGTAGACATTATCGAGGCGGTCATCTATAAATAGCGTGCGAGCTGGGGTCAATGAGAAGGTGGTAGTCAGCGTCTGATAGAAGGCAGGCGAGGGTTTGGTGACACCGATCAGGCCAGATACAAGGGCGCCGTCAAACGATCGGAGGAATGGGAAGGTGTCAAGAGCTAGTTTCCAGTACTCACCCGGCCAGTTCGTGGCTGCGTAGGTGGGAACGCCTGATAGCTGGATCTCTGCCAGCATCTGGACCAGTGCGGAGTTGGGCGCCCCCCACATCTCGTCGAAACGGTCGTTGTAGGCTTGAATTAGCGAACGCAGCGGTCGATGTTTGGCCATCAATGGTTCGGCCGCTGTTGTGAACGACACTCCGGCGTCGAGTTGGAGGTGCCATGTTGGCGTGCAGATGGTCTCGAGGAAATGCTCCATCACAGCCTCACTAGGGATGAGCTTACGATATAAGTTTCTCGGATTCCATTCGATAAAGACGCCGCCAAGATCGAATACGATCGCCTCTGTGCTCGCGGCGGGCGTTGTGGAGTCGGCTCTCACTCGAGAGAGTATAGTTCGATGCGTTGCTCTCCAAAAAGATGGCGACTCCTGTGGCCTATGGCATATCGATGCGGCAGTTGACCATAACAGTGGTGCAATCTGCGTCTGTAAGCGCGAGCGGATTGCACGAGTTACCTACTGTTGGGTACCAGGGTTGAGGCGATAGTCAAGGGTATGGTTAGAGAACGTTGTGTAGTAATGTCGTGAGCGCTATAACCGGGTACTGGATCAAATTGCTTGATACCGTCAACGTTGGTAAGGTTCCAGAGAGTCCTCCAACGGAGTAGTAACCCGACCAGTGTTCGCTTAGCCCGGCGTCCACGAGGCCAGCGCGAGTTGGTCGACACCATGTCACGCGATTGCTTCCGGGCGGAGGAGTACCTTTGGGTGAGTTGGAGCTGAACTGCCACGAGCTCCATGACCAGGCGCGGATTGTGAGCGGTCCATCGTTGGTGGAGACTGTTGTCGTGACTCCAGTGGTGGTTGAGGTAATCAGCTCCATGGGTACGTTGATGACGCCAAGCTGCGGGTGCGCGCTGATCTTGGGTGTGGGTAGACGGTCGTTGACCACCTGCTCCCAGATAACCTCTATGTTCAGAGTGCCCACCGGATTTGCATCGCACCTTGGGTAGACGCTCAAGCGAGCCCACATCGCCTGAGCCCACGACAGCTCAGCTTGGTACAGAGTCTTCGATGAAGGTTCCACGGTCCGATAGCTGACGCAACTCATAGCCAGCGAGGCTCCGGTGTGGGTGATGAGTGACGGGATGAAGACCGGGCCGATCTGTCCTCCGGTTGTGCCATCTGTACCATGTGATCCACGAAGTACTATGTGATAGGTCGAGCCTGAACCACCGCCATTGACGATCACACTGGTGAGTTGGTCTGGCCAGCGAACATTGACGGATATAACCATGGCAAGTATCGCTGCACAGAACAGTATCGCTGCACCGAACAGTATCGCTGCACCGAACAATGGCGGTTGACGGAAGCTTTGACGCATTGGCCCTCCTTGGCTGTATGCACGACCTGAAGAGTCACGCCATTAGCAAATGATGCCAATGGCAGGCAATTCGGTCGTTATATCTCTGCACTCGCTTTTTGCGAACTAGGTGGCTCATCCATGAACCACAACCGAGGGTATCGCAATTAAGTCAGCTGATCAAGCCACCAAGAATCAAGCTGACACCAGGGCTAGTGGGCCTGTTAGGCACCAAAGGCGTGGTAGCCGCCATCTACGTGTATTAACTCGCCGGTAGTCATCGGGAAAAAGTCTGAGAGTAGCGCGACGACACTGCGCGCAACTGGCACCGCATCTTCGGGATCCCAACCCAGTGGAGAGCGATCTCCCCAGTTGTCTTGGAACATCTTGAAGGCCTCAATCGACTTGGCGGCGATTGTTCTGATGGGTCCCGCTGAAACTAGATTAACTCTGATCTGGGAGTCACCAAGTTCGCGAGCAAGATATCGGCTCAGTGACTCGAGACCGGCTTTGGCCACTCCCATCCAGTTGTAGCCTGGCCATGCCACGGTTGCGTCAAAGTCAAGACCGACCACGGATGCGCCTTGTGCGGCTGCAAGAAGGGGGCGAAAAGCTCTGGCGAGTTCGGCTAATGAGTAGGCAGAGACCTGAATAGCGGTGGCGACGTCCTCCCAGGGTGCCTCCAGCATGGGCTTGTCGAGACAGCTGGGCGGGGCATAACCGATCGCATGGACGATACCATCTAGATGGTCCCAGGTGGTCTGGACCTCTGATGCCGCTTGGTCAACCGATGCTGGGTCGGCAGCGTCTAGCTCTATCACCCTAACGTCTGAACCCAACTTGGTAGCGACTCGGCGTGTAATTGATAACCCTCGCCCGAAACCGGTGAGTATGGTATCGGCGCCTTCATCACGCGCGACGCGCGCTATGTGATAGGCGATCGATGAGGTGTTGAGAACACCGGTGATCAGAAGCTGCTTGTCGTCTAGGATGCCCATTCCCTCTCCCTGGCCTTAAACTCTACCTCAGAGTAATAGCAACGTTGGTTGAAAAGAGCACATGTCTAAAGAGCGTGAGTGAGGAGCTGGGTTTGCAGATTGGAATATTGGGAGGCACTGGTCCCTTGGGGAGTGCCTTGGCGGCGCGCCTCGCTGCGAGCCGTCTCTCGGTCGGTTTAGGGTCGAGAGATGCGAAAAGGGCGATTGGGGTTGTACAAGACTTGATCCAACGCTGGCCAGAGGTGGATGGATACCTCGTTGGTGCCAGTAACGATGAGGTAGCTAGGGCGCAAATGGTCTTCGTCGCCGTTCCGTGGGAGGCGACTGCTCGCCTGGTTGAACCGTTGGAACATATCCTGGAAGGCAAGATCGTTGTATCGATGGCTAATGCTCTAGTCAAGGTTGGGGATGAGTTCGCAGCACTTACGCTGCCGCGAGGATCTGCCGCCCAGCTTCTACAGGCGCGACTACCAGCGGCTATGGTAGTGGCCGCGCTCCATCACGTGCCGGCGCGTTCACTGGCAAATCTCTCTCGTCCTGTGGAGGTCGATGCGTTGGTGTGTGCGGACTCTTCTGGGGCAAGAAGTCAAGTGACTGGTATCCTGTCGAGAATTCCTGGTCTTAGAGTGCTAGAGGCTGGATCGCTAGCTCAGGCACCGGCTATCGAGGCGATGACAGCGGTCTTGCTGAATATCAACCTGCGATATAAGGCGACTGCGTCGATTCGATTAACTGGAGTGGAGGTTGCTTAGGTGAAGATCTTTGACACCGCGCGTGAAGCTATAGTTGAACTTGATGTTGAACAGGTGGCCCGGATCTACACCTGTGGGATCACACCCTACGATGCGGCGCATATGGGCCATGCCGCGGTGTATGTGACCTTCGACTTGCTCCAACGCCAGCTTGCACGGCAGAACATCGTCTCAACTTGTGTACGAAACGTCACTGACGTCGACGATGACATCCTTCGCAAGGCGCGCGAGATCGGAGCGAATTACCTCGATTTAGCGGCGCGTGAAATAGCTAAGTTTGATCGCGACATGGCCGGCCTTGGGCTTGCTCGTCCTCACTCCGAGCCGAGAGCAACATCAGCAATTCCCGAGATACTGACCATGGTTGGTGATCTTATGGACGCTGGTTTTGCCTATCAGGTTGATGGCTGGGTCTACTTTGAGGTAGCCAAGGCCCCAAACTTTGGCAAGGTTTCGCACCTGTCACGTGAGATGATGCTCGAACTGGCTGCTGAGCGTGGTGGCAACCCGGATGATCCTCGTAAACGAGATTCACTTGACTTCGTGCTCTGGCAACCGTCACTTTCTGATGAACCTTTCTGGGAGTCTCGTTTCGGACCCGGCCGTCCTGGTTGGCATATCGAGTGCTCAGCGCTCGCAATGCGTGAGTTAGGTCCGGTAGTTGACATCCATGGCGGTGGTTCGGATTTGATCTTCCCTCACCACGAGTGCGAGGCGGCTCAGACTGAGGCGATAACCGGTGGCGAGTTTGTGAAACATTGGATGCATGTCGGCATGGTTTGCCTCGATGGCGTCAAGATGTCTAAGTCGCTTGGCAACCTCGTCTTTGTCGGCGATCTTTTAAAACATGCCACTGGCGAAGAGATTCGGCTTGCAATACTTAGCCATCACTATCGATCGACATGGGATTGGTCCGATGCTGTTTTGGCGTTGGCCAAGGAACGCATCGCAAGGTGGAGGGCGAGTGGACCAGGTGTTGGTGGCTATGAAGAGGTTGTTGCCGCGCTCGACTACGATCTCGATACCCCTACCGCCATCGCTGCTATTGAACGAAGCGTCGCCGAAGGCAAGGGTGTTTGGGAGACAGCTCGGCTGTTAGGACTCGATTTGGAGGTCTCATGAACCTAGACGGTAAGTCATTCGACTCCAGTGCAGCCAAGGGAACTGAGTTGCTCGCTCAGTTGCCAAGAGGCAGCGTCAAAGATGTGGTAGCACTTCGAGTCAACGGGGAGTTGGTGGACATCAGTCACACTCTTGACTCACAAGATGACGTTGCACTCGTACGAATCGACACTCCAGATGGTCTTGACATCCTCCGTCATTCTTGTGCACACGTGCTAGCTCAGGCTGTGGTGAGGCTATTTCCAGGTGCGCACTACGCCATCGGCCCGACAACCCAGGACGGTTTCTTCTACGACTTTGCACTACCGGATGACCGGCGCTTTGAGGTCTCTGATCTCAGTGAGATCGAAGCTGAGATGCGACGAATTGTGGCCGAAGACCAACCGTTCGTGCGCAGTGAGCTTGGGATAGACGAGGCCGAGCAATTGTTTCAGGCTCAGCCATTCAAGAGGGAGATTCTGTCGGGGATTCGCGAGATTGATGCCTCCCAACCTGTGTCGATCTATCGAAACAGTGAGAGTTTCGTCGATTTGTGCAGAGGCCCTCATGTCCCCTCAACAAGATATCTGAAGAGTTTTCGATTGCGAAGGGTATCCGGTGCCTACTGGCGTGGCGACGAGGGGCGTCCTCAACTCCAGCGTATCTATGGATTTGCATTTGCAACTGCGAAGGATACTGATGCGTATTTGAGCTTTCTTGAGGAGTCTGAGAAGCGAGATCACCGTCGAATTGGCCAGGAGATGGACTGGTTCCATTTTCCGTCTGAGATTGGTCCTGGACTTGCTGTATTTCACCCCAAAGGCGCCTACATCCGATACCGGATGGAGGAGTTTTCCCGAGCTAGGCATCTCGACGCCGGCTACGAGTTGGCATGGACTCCGCACCTCGCAAAGTCGACGCTGTATGAGACCTCTGGACACTTGGAGTGGTATAGCGATGGGATGTATCCTCCGATGGAGCTTGATGAAGGGGATCTCTACTATCCAAAGCCAATGAACTGCCCGGGCCACATACTGGTCTATTCAGCGCAACCACGCTCTTACCGAGATCTCCCGTTGCGTCTGTTTGAGTTTGGTACCGTCTATCGTTATGAGCGATCCGGCACCCTCCATGGCCTCCTCCGGGTTCGAGGGCTTACCCAGGATGATTCGCATATCTTTTGCACCCCTGATCAGCTCGAGGACGAGCTCTCACGGCTGTTAAAATTCGTTATCGACATGTTGCGGGCCTTTGGCCTCGAGGATTTTGATGCCGAACTTTCGACGCGTCCTGAGAAGTCGGTCGGGGATGATGCGGAGTGGGATTTCGCCACCAATGCAGCACGATCAGCGCTCGATGCCTCCGATATCGAGTACTCGGTAGCCGAGGGAGAGGGAGCCTTCTATGCGCCGAAGATCGATATTCATCTCACCGATGCGATTGGACGACGCTGGCAGCTTTCTACCCTTCAGATTGACCTGCAGGAGCCTCAGCGCTTTGGCTTGGAGTTCCAGGACTCTACCAATCAGAAGCTCCGTCCGTACATGATCCACCGGGCGCTGTTTGGGTCGGTAGAGAGGTTTTTTGCAATCCTCACTGAACACTATGCTGGCGCTCTGCCAGGCTGGTTACTTCGTGAACAGATTCGTGTTCTTCCGGTAGCCCAAGAGGCAGAGGAGTGGGCAAATATTGTCGCTAAGCGCTGCCAAGACAGCAATCTGCGAGTTTCGGTAGGGGCCGCGGGTGAACCTCTTGGTGGTCGGATTCGTAAGGCGAAGATGGACAAGCTTCCGTATGTGCTAGTGGTGGGGAGTAGTGATGTCGCCGCCGGTACCGTGGGCGTGAATCGTAGAGGTGCAGCCAAGGAGGAACGTGACATTCAGCTCGATGCATTTATTGCTGAGGCTTGTCTAACCCTCGCTGAGCCTGTGTTAGAGGTGCGACGCTGATGGAGCATCTCTTCGCGGGATGGCGGGCGCAGTTTGTAGCGGGTGGAGAGAGGCCGGCTGGATGTGTGTTCTGCACTATCGGTGCCGAGTCGGAGAATGACGATTCTAACTATGTGATTGCACGTGGCAAGCTCTCCTTTGTCGTTATGAATCTGTACCCCTACACCTCTGGTCATCTCATGGTTGTGCCGAGTTCACATGTAGGAGACCTTGCCGGGCTGGATGGGGAACTCACCAACGAGATGCTTGGACTTGTTCGTCGTTCACATGACGCGCTGGTGGCGGCGTATCATCCTGAGGGAATTAACGTTGGCATGAATTTGGGTCGTGCGGCCGGTGCCGGCATAGCGGACCATGTCCATGTTCATCTGGTTCCTCGGTGGTCAGGTGACGCTAACTTCATGTCGACGGTTGCAGAGACGCGTGTGTTACCGGAAACATTGTCGGATTCACTAGCAAAGTTGCGCGCGCACTGGCCAGCTAACTGAGCTTGGCTATGGATTGGTGGTCTTGAGCTTCTCGGCGATATGGTCAGGAACGGTATCGTAGTGATGGTGTCGACTGACGAATGAACCAAGACCGTTGGTCATCGCTCGTAGATCGGGGGCGAAGGAGGTGAGTTCGGCAGCAGGGACGTCTACTTCAATTTGAACCCAGGTAGCGTCTGTGGACGTAGTGTTGAGGATTTTCCCGCGTTTGGAGCTTAGGTAACCGAGTACATCTCCCTGTTGCGCGGCTGTCACCGTGACTGTGAGACGAAGGATGGGTTCGAGAAGTTGGGAACCTGCCTGTTCAAGAGCCTCTCTCAGTGCGATCGACCCAGCCATCTTGAAGCTCATCTCTGATGAGTCGACACTATGGTACTTTCCATCTGTGAGTCGTACTCGAATGTCGGTAAGTGGATATCCAAAGAGGCCCCCAGCTGTCATCGCCTCATGGATTCCCTTCTCGACGGCTGGAATGAAGTTTCGCGGGATTGCCCCACCAACGATCTCGTCGATAAATTCGAAGCCGGCATCTCGCTCCAGGGGCTCCACGACTATCGTGGCCACCCCGAATTGTCCATGCCCGCCGGTTTGCTTCTTATAGCGCCCTTCGGCATGAGCGCTTCTGCGGAAGGTCTCGCGATACTGGGTTATTGGTTCGTGACTCTGTAGCGTGATTTGGCTGCGTCGTTGGATTCGTTCCATGGTGATTCCCAGATGATTGGTTCCAAGTCCCTTGAGTAGAAGTCGATGGGTGCCAGCTTCACGTTCTACCTCAAGCCCAGGGTCATCGGAGACCAGCTTAAAAAGGTTTGCCGCAAGGCGCTCCTCGTCCTGGGGATTCTCGGTGCTTAGGGAGATGGCGAAGCCTGGGGTGACCGTTCGATGGAGCTTGATGTTGTTGGAGTTTCCTCCCTTGGTTAAGAGGGTACCGACGGCTGCGTGCAACTTGGCGACGATGAAGATATCTCCGTGGTCGACCAAGTTTACAGGGGTCAGTTCAGTTGGAGTTTGGATCAAGAGCTGGTGTAGCCGTTCTTCGTTGGTGTTGGCGGTGCCAAGGAGCGCATCTGGTCGAAGCGGTGAACCCAGGTTTTTTAAGACAGCAAGGCGCCCAAGGTACTGGTCATGCGTGGCCGACATGACGAGTGCAATTGGGTCAAGACCCGGGGTCTCATCTGGCGGCGGGATCAGCGCTACCATCGCGTCGAGGAGGTGGTGAAGACCTACATCGGAGGTAGCAGACCCACATAGGAGAGGGGTGAGATGAGTGGCTTTTACGCCAAGTGCAAGTGCGCACGAGAGTTCTTCTGGGGTTAAGTCTTCCCCTGAAAGATAGCGCTCCATAATGGCGTCATCTTCCTGGACAATTTCGTCAAGCAAGACGTCGCGTGCCGATCGCTCATCGACGGCGAGATCCTCGGGGATCCCAACCTCAGACTCGGTGGCTCCGTTATCGAGGAACCCTCGATTGGCTAGGAGGTCGATCACCCCACTGAGCCCATTAGCGTCGGGCAGAGGGAGTTCGAGTGGGTCGATATGTTCGCTGAGCGTCTCGTGCAAGCGATCTACTGTCTTGGAAAAGCTCTGTGGATCTCGTTCGCATTTATTGACAAAGATCATTCGGGGCAATTCGTAATCGTTTATTAGGTTCCAGAGCAGGAGCAGTTCAGGATTCATGACGCTCTGTGAATCAATGACGATCAGGGCCCCATCCGCAGCCTCCATGGCCAAGGCGGTGGAGGCCAGAAACTCTGAGCTTCCAGGGGTATCGATTAAGTTGAGCTTCACGTCCTGGTGAACGATGCTGGTGGTGGTGGGGTCAATCGAGTATCCGTGGCGAATCTCCTCAGGGGTGCGGTCAGATACTGTATTCCCATCCTCCACCCTCCCTTTCGTGGATATTGCTCCGCTGCTGTAGCACAACGCCTCCAACAGGCTTGTCTTGCCGGCTCCTGGAGGGCCAACCAACACGATCGTGCGTAACTTGTCTGTCGAATACTCGTTCACTCCAGCTCCTCCTCTAAGTAAGAACGGCGCGAGCGTCGTTCTTTTAACAGTAGCAGAGCAGATAGCGACGTGTGCGAAGTGCAAAAACATGGTGCTATCCGTCTTCTGGATCCCTTTGAGCAGCTAGAATGAGTGCAAGCTCACTGGGCGCGGCCCACGGAGGTGTAGCTCGAGTGTTTGATGGTAATTTTAGGGCATCGGTAGACCGCCGAACAGCTCCCGTTGGCCGGGCGCTCTCCCGGGCTGGCATTAGTCCTGATCTTCTCACCGTGATAGGGATTGTTTTCTCCGTTGGCGCTGGGGTAGCGGTCGGGTATGGAGCCCTCTATCTGGGTTTTGGATTGTTATTGCTGGGAGCTGTTCCAGATCTTCTAGATGGGCCGGTGGCAAAGGCCTCACAAATCTCCTCGAGTCGTGGTGCCTTTTTTGACTCCTTCGCCGATCGGGTGAGCGATCTTGCCATACTCGGTGGTCTCGCCATCTATTTCCTCAGCATTCATGATGAACTCTTCGCCGTTCTCTCCTTTTTTGCCTATGGCTTTGCCTCGTTAATCTCCTACCAGCGCGCGAAGGCGGAGTCGCTCGGACTGAGCGGCAAAGGTGGGGTAATGGAGCGTGCGGAGCGAGTTCTTCTCCTCTTGGTGGGGTTGTTGGTACATCCTCTATTGCGACTAGTCCTGTTGCTGTTGCTGCTCGGGTCGATGGTTACAGTGATACAACGGTTCGTGAGCATCTGGCGTCAGGCCTCTCGCCGCCCAGATCGAGTGGCCGCCCTCGCACGCATCACTAACCTTCGGAGAGTGAATCGTCGACGGCGCGTTAGGTCTCGTGCTAGCTTGCAGCGTTTTCTACCAGGCACAGGTCGCCCAACGTTCGCACGGCGTAACTCCTCGGGTCGCAAGCGAGCTTGATTTCGCGCGCTCGTCTTATTCGAATGGCAGGGGCCATGCTTGGCCGACTACCTCGTGTTGTGGATCCAGTGTTGTGGAGCATCGCTGGAGTAGTGAGTTATCTCGGTAACGAGAGACGACGCAACACTGTGCGTAGGAATCAACGGCTGGCATTGCTATCTCGCTCCGGTGTAGGAGGGCTCAAAAAGTGGCAGCTTGAGCTCTCGGTATATCGTGCATTCTACTTTTACGCTCGATACTGGGTAGAGGTATTGCGGATTCAGAGCCTCTCGCCGGAGGAGGTTGTGCTCGCGGTTGATCTGGTGAACGCAGACGAGTTTGTCGCACGACGGATGGCTAAGGAGCCGACTATTGCGATCCTTGCCCATGTAGGTAATTGGGAGTGGGGGGGAGCCTGGGTCTCGCTTGCGTGCAATGGAGGTATGTCGCTCGCCGCGATAGGAGCAC
>DAHZQE010000047.1:0-5512 GCA_027409005.1 Ferrimicrobium sp.
CGCTCACGGGAACGCCATATTGCTAGCGCCACAGCGGTGACATCCATTGGTCGCCCAGTAGATCAGAGACCTTCCCGCACCGTCTGGCAGGTAAAGATGGTAGGCCACATGCAACGCAGCAAGTCAAGATTGACCTTGAAGCAGCGTCAGGCCCGGCTCCTCTTGGAAACCAGGATGCGTCAGTGATTAGTTTGGACAGGCTTCTCTATGGCTCTTCGCCCCGAGCTCAATGCGTCCTTTGCCCTAAGAGCCAACAAATGTCAGGGCTCGTTGACCTCACACCATAGATCCGCGGCTTTTGGCCTTGAGATTGGCCTTGTACTTTGTACTCTCGTGCGCAACATGGTGATCGAAGATTGTCCCACCCACCATTCTTCGCTACTGCCCGACCTACCCGCTATGTAAGTCTGACCATTGTGTCTTGCACCCTGCACGTCCCATCTATTCCTCCTTTCGATACGGCGATACATATATTTCGACATCCAACTTCATATCGGAAGTTTCAAAGTCCTCGGGCCGTTCACGCAATTGATGAGTGTCCGTTATCGACCTTCAACGACATCGATAATGTCATCGTCCTCATCGTCAAAATCTCGACCTCGTCACCAGTCCCACCATCATCCACCTCTTCCCCCTCAACTGCCTCGCCAACTTTACATCCGGGAGCAGTCTCGGCCACGCCGCGAACAATCTTGTCCTCGTCGTCCATCACCACCGAAAGAGAAACATGTCCGTTTCGGTGAAACGACTGTCGTCGGTTATTCTGCTGAGCTTAGAAAACCTGCTCCAGCCGTGCTACCTGCACCTAGTAGTCGGCCACAGCCATTACCCACGAAACCTGCTAGGCTAGAGAGGAGACAGATCGGTCCGCCAACGCCGAGGACAGAGGCGTATTCTGGGAGATCTATGTTGGGCCCACCAAGATGGAGTTGGGAAGGGACGGATTTGAAGCTAAGGCACGGATGTGAACGGAAGGGGAGGGGCGAGCATGTTGAAATCGCCTATGGTCGATGAATCGGCACCGTGGAGAATGCGCCTAGAGAGGATATGAGACAGCGGTCTCAACGACGTAATTACGAGCAACTTCGGGCTCGGCGGACGAAGAATCAGAAGCGTAAAGTAGATGGTAGCAATCGTTGCCAACTGCCTGAGGGAAGGCATTTTCTTCGTTCGGCTCGTCAACTTTGGTTGAATTCACTGGAGGTCACACGCAGATGACGGATTAAAGCATGAGAGACGATTTGCGCTGGAAACAGCGAATGCGAGGGACGACGATGCATGATGTATGGGTACTCTGTACAACATATCCTCTAATGTTACATAGGCCATTGGGCTTTGGAATGATAGTACGTGAAGGGTATCATAGGAAACAATCAGACCAGACCCGCGCCACCCAGACATTCTTCTTGAGAGTGTTCCATCCTGACCGAGACGGACTTATGCATCCGGCATCTGAAACTCATACAGGCCGCATCTCTTCGATATCACCGTCGCCAAGCCGGGTATAACTTCGACCTGGAACGGCGCAAAAGGGATCCTCTCGCCATCGATAGCGATCAGACCCTCCTTGACCTCACTGCTGCCACCCAACCACCTCGCCACCTTTGCTCTAATCTTACCTTTCCCAGGCGCGGGCGCCTCCCTGGGCGTGATTCGGTACGCTGAAACTTTTCGGTACGACACTTCCGGAAAGTCGATGAGCTTGCCCTGTTCGATCGTGCTGACCATCTTGAGCGCCCGAAGGCGGGATACCAGGCCAGAGATGTTGATCATGTCCATCTTGCCGTCGTTGGGTAGAGCGGCAGGAAAGAAGGGCGAGGACGCGGTCATATAGCACGTATTTCCGACGTAGAAGTTCCCCAGGTCTGGGTGATCTTGGGTTCGTGCCTCTGGCGGGAGGGGGTCGTTCACTGTGCCGTACTTGAGAGTTGGTAGTTCGTCCTCGCCGCTCTCAAGGGCACCCTCATCTGATCGTTGGGACGGGAGTTGTTTCGCTGTGGCGCCTTGGTGCTCTTGCAGAGCGGCGCGGTAAGCTTGTCGAATCGCGCGCTTGTCTCCGTCATCGCCGATGACAGAAATCTCGGCCGGGTAGATGTTCTGACCTAGTAGACGGACGAGGATGCCCCACGTGAAGCGGAAGTTGCCCATCCAGCGTAAGGACTCCGTGCCCAGATCAGTCTCCGCCACAATGCCAACAGCTTGCGATAGGAAGCTATAGGATAGCTGGTCGCCCTGTGTGATTGCCATGAGATCCATAGGCGATCTGACACCTTTGACGATTGCCAGCGCGGCTAAGGAAGGCGAGTCCGTGCCGTTGAGATTCCAGCTCATGGCGTTTCCGCTGCCGCAAGGTAAATGGGCAACCGCGATCTTCTGCAGAGCTCGCCGTGGATGCTTCTGCTTCGTCAGCCCATTGAAGACCTCGTAAGGTAGTCCGTCACCGCTTGCGCAGGCCACGATGTCGTATGCCTCAACATCCAGCTTCTCCGCAATATCGACAGCATGGCCTCGGTACCCGGTCTTCTCGAAGTCAATATTGCAATGCGCCGCAGCGAAGATCGGCTCAATCTCCCGCGTCCACCACTTCATCGCATGTCCTTGCCCGCCAAAAGGGTTGACCAAGACTTTCATCCTAGGCTTCCTTAGAACGTGGGCAGGATAGGCCCGATCCATCAACGCTTCAACCCATCGCTTTGCGTGCTGATGGAGGCCCTTATCCGCCACAGTGTAGTTGATGTAGCTCACTCTGCAGCCCTTTCTCCCAGTCGCCTCCGCGTAATGTATCGTGACCTCAAATTCCAATGCTTCTGCCCATAGTACGTTGTAGAACGGAATCGCCCTCGTCGTCTTTGACAGTTGTGGCAGCAGACTACACAGGTTGCCCGGGCTTCTTCGATGCTTCAAACCTTCGTCCAGTACTATCAGCGCATCCGTCCCTAGTGTCAGCGTAGCATTGCGATCCACATTCAGCACAGCCGTAGAGTCCATTCGCTGGCGGGTTTCCGTCCCAGCCGGAGTTCCAGCCGGAGTTCCAGCCGGGTCGTCGAATGGATTTGCTGCGTCTGTCGAACGAGTCCTCGCCATGGCGATTCAAGGTGGCACTGCGCTGAACGAATGAAGCGCAATGGTACCATACATATACTTGCCGAGGGAAGAGGTGCAGGGAGGAGAGTTGGTTCGGAGAATCAGCCCAAATACGATTGCCTGGCAGCTAGGGCTGACCCGGCACGAGGCGGGACGTCCGCACTTACCGGAGACACACGCAAGCGGCTGGAGTACGCGCCGGGGAGCGTCAAATGAGCACCGTGATTGCCGGCAACGAGGACTGGTCACAGAAGGACATTGGACGAGAACCTGTATATTTCTTGGATTGTTTATACACATGCTGAACAAATGGTGTAAAAATGTCGTATGTCCCATCCTTCACCACCGTCTAGCGATGAACGCTCTTTCACTGACCCGAATCGGAACTCGCCGGCGAGTCTATGCTTGGTTTCCGCTTCTTCTGCAGCTTACGTCCACTCGACGAGCCAGTGCTACTAGCACGTGAACGGTATGCGTCGCGCAGTGAGACTGGTGGAGCTGATCGCCGTCTCTCGCCAGTTCCTTCCGATGGGAGAGCTGGGTTCAATGATCCAGTTTTGAGGATCTCAAAGCCACTTCCGCGCCCGCGAATGACCTCGGATTTGGGCACGCTCTCAAAGGACGGTCGCTTGGGCTGCTGCGGCAGTGTTGGCTTGCTCGTCGGTTCTGGTCTTAAGATCGCCCTCATGGGTAAAGCGGGTGCTGGTAATTGTGTGGCTGGACCAGGATTTAGAGCCAGGTTTTGCAATGTTGGAGTCGACGGCTGAGAAGCATATGATGAAGCGGCGGTCTCACTTCTGCGTCTTGGCGCTGACGGTCCTAGCTGACTGGCAGGCCGAATTGATGATGGGGCGGTCTGACAGAACTGCGCGAAAGGTGTAACGTCCGGCATGCTCGATCTCCTCACCGCTGGAGGGAGTGCATCGATCTTTGGCGTCGAGAATGGATTACCAGGCGAGCTTCCGGCAGAAGATGTCGCTACAGCCATGCCATTGCTGTTGAAGTAATCCGGCTGCTGTCCCATGCCTTGCAACGACGTAGCGGAATCATTGTCGCGCTTGCTGGACCTCCGTATTCTTGGCGTGAGTTGTCCAGTCTCGGCAGCCTGTGACTGTCGATGGTTATTCATCATGTCGAAATCAATCGAGTCTTGACGAGGGCGCGGAGTAGGCTGCGTTAAAAGCGCAGGTGCCGCACAAGATATCGGCTCTTCCTCACTCTCCATGGTCTTGTCACTTTCGCTGCTGCCTTCCTCATGACTAAATGACGCCCTTCGGATTGCATCGAGTGACGCTGCTTCAAGGTCTGCCTGTGAGATCTGGATCGATGGGCGCCTGCTAGCGTAGGGGTGTGTGCTGAACTTGGCGTATGAGCATGGTGGGTAACGGCTCCTCGCAGGTTTTGTGACCATGGCATCCGGAGATGCATCCCGACTGGTCAGACTGAGTCCAGATATGCGCTCAGCAGATGCTGCGCGATCCAGACTGGACCCCGCAGCTTTCGTAGACCTTGAACCCGACCTGGATCGCGACTGCCGTAATGCGGGCTGCGCCTGCTTCTCGAGGTCGATGTCTTGACTCCTGCGTAAGGAAGCCGCTGCGACGGATGTCCGACGGCTACTTCCTTCCGGTGTATTCGAGCGGGATACCCACACACCCTCTATCTCAACACTACTTTCTAGCGCTCGTACTCCAAAAGGCGTCTCGTCGTGCCGTTTCCTCTGGCTCATCTGCCGCTGGAGCGACTGTTCCCTTCGTTCTCGCTCTGCCACCGCAGTGTATCTACGCAGCTGCCATTGATCACATGCAACCTTCGCTACGGCGCCGAGACCCACCATGACAACCGCACATGCCAGAGCCTGCCATAATTAGCCTTCTCCTGACAAATTGACCAGAGCGCTCACGAAGCACAGCTTCTCCCATAGCTCCCACCCTGCAAAAAACTTGTTCCCCATGCTTCCTCAATCGCCAACGTCGACAGTACGAGCTTACGGGGTGGTCAGATTCTCAGGGCGATGGAGGCCTGGCCGGTCAGTCCGGTGGCCGAAGGATCGTTCAAGACCTCTTGGTCGAGATCGATGTCGAGGGTTGAGAAAATGTAGATAAATCCCGGCATGAAGAGGTAGGTTTCGGTGTAGCTCACCACATGCGCGTTGACGGCAGATGCGGAATCATGTGGTGCCCGTGAATGCGCTTGCTCGCCGTTTGGGGAAGGAGCGATCGCAAGCACCTTCACCATCCAAGCCTCGCCGTAGCCGTGTCAAGAACGGATAGTGTTCGAAATTTGTATGCAATGCCGGTCGTGAAAGCTAGCGATCAGTGACGGCCGATAGCTAAATCAAGTTAACGAGTGCGTGCGCCGCAGGAAGCGGTGGAGGCGAGAAAGAATGTATTGACGACAGTTAGACGCTGCTGGGAGCTGGCGAAGC
>DAHZQE010000057.1:0-9028 GCA_027409005.1 Ferrimicrobium sp.
GTATTATGGGCCTGGACACGGGCTGCCCAGGTAATTAAAAGTGGGTGGTCACGATAACGGCGTGGACTTGGGTCGAGCATGGAGCCAGCGTGTACCTGGTCAGCGATGAGTCGCGTTTTGGCCACGACCACCTCTTGCGGCAGACTGTCTATCTCAGGCCGGGCCTTGCGTCCCGCAGGCTCGGTTCCGCGACGCATTTGTGTGTAGTCGCAAACCAATAGGAATCTCTCTTCCGAAGGACCCCCGGTGCCCGTTCATTGATAAGGATGACCGTGCGGTAGCCGCCTTCTTCGCCCTGATAGAACGACATGCAGCACCTGGTCGCGTGGCGTTCCGCGAAGGCAACTTCCTTCGTGATGGTTCGCAATTGAATTGTGATAAACATTCAAAATTGTGTCGTCCCTTGTCCTTGGAGCCGCAATCATCCCCATCCGATCAATCAAATCCCCATCGTTGAAGACCAACACTGTGGACATCATACCGAGTGAGTGAGTGTTCTTGATCGACGACATCGACAATGGTAACCCGTCGGTGAGTATCCTTGGGCCCACACTGCTTTTATTTGCCATACTGAATGACAGTACAGTACGTTTGAACAATCACCGGATTTGGATCGAGCACACTTGCAAGCCGCCACTGGTTTGCTTCAATTGCGCGAACAGCGATGTTGTGAGTCAGGGTGGGTATCTCAATTCCCAGTCAGCGCGCTGCAGGATCCCATCTGTTTGCTTGCACCCCAGGCTATCAGCGGCTCTCTGGCACAGTCCGCGTGGCAAGGCCGCATAAATGGCGAGTCAGGCTGACCCAGCTTCAGATATACTGAGTCCGGGAATGGGTCCGTAAAACCACCGGCTTCTTCAGTCATTTCCAATTCCAACGAATCGAAGTCTTCCGCAGACGGCTGCTTGACAACTCCGGAAAGCCCGCCAGATGGTAACTCTTCTGGCGCTGAATCTGGCTTCGTGGAACTCTCTTCGGAAGAAGGGCAACTTGATTCAGCCCGCTCCAGCTTGCGCGCGAGAGGAGCAGAGATTATAGCACCTTTAAAGCGAGCTCCCAGCTCAGAACTACAACGAGAACATGGGCGTCCACGCGCAGCCTACGACCCGGAAGAACAGCCAAAACCTGCCGGTGTAAAGGCAAGTGGCACCGCAGGAGGCCGTCCGTGGCAACGTGCCAAAGACTTCAGGTCTCGACCTCGAACGCTGTCAAGTGACACACACGACCTTAGCGTCCGTCAGCGCACAGGGTATGCGAGCTCCCTCCTAAGGGGCGGCCGACCAGGGCCGTTCCGATATCAAACACCGGACAGGCAGGATTCTGGGTACGCCTCACGGAAAGCGACGCTTACGGATGTGGCAGCGGCATCCTGCAGATCCCCAAATCAGGCCACCTTCAGTCCAGTAACATGTCCGTTCCCCAAGGCCGCAATGGCCATGAGACAGCCATCACTTATAGCGCCTGAGCAGAAAGCCAAATGGCTGGAGATGTTGCCGCCACCGATGTGTTGCTTGATCACCGAGGCGCAGCTGACCGCCGAGATCAAAGCGATCTATGCTGGCGTTATCGTAGTCGAGGCGAAGTGTATGAACGTCGATGCAGCTGAGGCAAATGATCCGTCACCGGATTTGGATCAAGAACGCTGGCAAGCCCTCATTGGTCTGCATCGAACACTCTTGTATGAGCACCATGACTTCCTCATGGCGACCCAGCACCCCTCTGCTACACCGGCACTCCGTGCGCTTCCGACGCAGTATTCGATGCCTGCCAGGATGTGGAAGCATGCCATTCACGGGGTCCTGGAAGTTCTCCGTCATCGGAGGCCGGAACTGCAAGACTACATGGTCAGCTTCATATACTTGGCCTACTCGATGGTCACCCTCCTGTACGAGACAGTCACTGCTTATCTCGATACCTGGATAGAATGCCTGGGTGATTTAGCGAGGTACCGGATGGCTATTGAGCAAGACAGAGAGGAGCACGCTCATTGGGCGAGCGTTGCAGCATCTTGGTACACCAAGGCGTCGGACCGGCACCCTCAGATTGGTCGTTTGTACCATCATCTGGCAATCCTGGAACGGCCAAGTTTGCGTAAGATCGCATGCTATGGAAAATCATTGACTTGCGTCGTCCCGTTCTTAAACGCACGCGAATCTCTGAATACGCTCTGTAAACCGATTGCGGAGGAAGCCCAACCTGCTCGACAAATCGCACTGCAAGCAGAGGCCGCTTTCTGCAAGCTACATGCACTCATCTTCCTGGCCAAGCCTGACAGCGAGATACAGCCCGCCTTCAACATTGCATTCTCCTTCTTGCAACGATCTGACGCTTTCAAGTGGCGAGAATGCGGCGTTCCACTGGCAGTCGCCAATATCTCCGCTCTCCTTGGACATGGTGCTCCTTCCAACCTTCTCCGCGTCGCCTTTGACCGCACGATCCGACAACATGTGCAGCGAACGAGGCAGTCACAGTCAGATCATCCACTGAAGGCTATCGAACCGCGTCACCCACCAACGTTGTCAGCCACGGAATACGAAGAGTCCCGTCGCCTGGTCATCGTTGCGAAGCGACTCACACTTGCGACCCTACATACGTGTGTGCGGTGCCACAATCCGGGCACGGCCATCCTCCGCGATTCTCTGGCGTTTGTCAACGTGATGTTTTGCTTCATCCATTCCGTTTCATTGACCAAGAAAGAGAGTGGTGGCGAGCCTGGGTCATCGATGGCATTAGACATGGAGTTTCGGCTTGATGAGATTGCTTGGGGAGACGTCGCTTCTTTCTTGACTGTCCTTACGACTGAATTCTCGGTACTACCCGACATAGCTGCATGTGCTCAACAGAAGGTGTGGCCAGAGGGAACAGGGGATTCATCAACGGTATTACCAGAGGACTGGGCCATTCGTGGGCTCGTCTGGGCATACTTTGCTTTTTGCCCAGAATGGTTCAAATCGGATGAGGGCCAGGATCAGGGCCGTACGACCGAGACCGTCGGCATGGACGCCATCAGAGCGCGCCGCATCCAATACTATGCACTGCGCATTGCATATGTAAGTACCCTATCCTTGGCTTGCTTCACCACCCTGCTAAACAGTCGACAGGAGACTGGATATCTTTCGTACGATAAGGAAACTCGGATTTGGGCCGCCGGATCGACTGCTTGACCGCCGCTTGCCCACCATGCTACTCCTGGGATCAGCGCTGGTGTTCTCGCACAATCTCCAAGCCCGGGTGCCCGCTCAAGTGGCCTGGCGTCTCCCACGACAACGGCGCGCTCTCTACCCGTCTCAAGTCGAGCCAGAAATCTCAACCAGCAGCTTTCAACATGCAGGACCAGGCCACAACGCCCAGGTGGGCAGACGTTGCCGCCTCGCCATTAGCTGTTGTGAGCTTTCTCTGACTCCATTACTCAGACAACTTGCTGACTAGAGGATTTGAGACCGCCTGTCTTCCCAATGATAGGACATCTGGGTCCTAAGCCGCCAGGCCAACGGGTAGAGTGCCCGTGGGCTCTCAAGTAAGCTCCGGTGTCAGCACCGACGCCCTAAACCGATACCCACGAACTTTCGCCCGCCGTAGAGGCTACGGCAAGCCAATCGGGTTGCCGAACACAACTTTCTCGATCGAGAGAAGCCCGGCAAACGATAGGCACAGCCTCCCCAGTTATCGTGCTCAGGGTTAGGCACTCCAGTAGTCCGAATACGCCGTGACACAACAGCCCTGGACCTCCGCCGCTCCCAAGGCTCGTATATATTCGGCCATATGGGTCGCGAAGTTCAAGAGGTCTAAGGCTCGCAAGGAAGGACAGTAGCGGAGCTTCTCTCAGTGCGACCGAACAGGCGATTCCGACGTCACTGCCCCGGGTGCATGGGGTTGATCAGCAGTATCCTCACGGCATCTTCAACGATGACATGGTGTCATTATTGGGGTTCTCATTCATCACATCCAGTGCGGAAGGGGCGAGGTTCGACATGCATCGGCTGGTACAGGTGGCGATGCGGAGGCGGGTAGAAGGTCGAGAGGACTATACTTAAGAAGCAGACAGACTGATCGCGAGGCTGTACATTTCTTTGCCCTCACAAGAGCCCTTTTGTTTACCCCGCCACCTGCTACTTATTCACCGCGTGCTTCTAATATTGTGAGTTACTGTCGTCAATATGCGAGATCGAATCAAGCAATCGGGTGTCTTAGAATACACAGCTGTGCATTTGAACTTAAGTTAGTACGGGCCGATGACGACCCGTGCCATGTATCTGGCAACCCCAGACTTGACCACCCGACTTGGCCCGCTCGATGGATCGGTGATAGCACGCCAAAATCCAGACAGGCGAGAGCAGCGTCGAAAATTAACCCTAATGTCTGGTGGAAAGGCGGCAGAATTAGGACCGGCTCAGCTCTTGCGACCTCTCCCCAAACATATAGATGCGCATTTACGGGACTTTCGTCTCGAGATTCGCACACAGCACTTCAAGACAGCACCCGCCTCCATACGATAATGCTACGAACCGGCGACATCATTGTCACGGCCTTGCTGGTCCTGCTTGCATCACAAGGTACCCTTGGCCTGGCGGCTAACCCGAGATGTGTTGGAATCTGCGAAAAACTAAGGGAGCAAATTCCGAATAGGTTGGCGTCGTTCAATACGTCGCTACCTTTCAAGACGGTGACCACGAGATGGTCGGAGACAAGCCAGCTAGATCCAGCTTGTGTTGTGCTCCCAGCAAGCTCCAGCGACGTGGCATTGACAATCTATCTGCTCCAGGGGCAGACTGAGGGACCGGCGAAGTGCCAGTTCTCTATCAAAAGTGGCGGACATACCCCCTGGCCTGGAGCCAACGATATTCAAAATGGCATCTCTGTTGACCTCAGCAATCTCAAAGGGATCAATGTCGCCCAGGACGGTAGCATCGTACAACTCGGTCCCGGCAATACCTGGAGTGACGTGTATACCGCCCTTGATCCGATGAATATCTCGGTCCCCGGAGGAAGGTGCGGTGCAGTAGGTGTTGGTGGATTGGCGATCAGCGGGGGTTATTCCTTCTTTACGCCTCGTATCGGATTTGTGGCCGATAACGTCGAAAATTACGAAGTCGTCCTGGCCTCGGGCGCGATCATCAATGCAAATTCTGGCGACCATGCCGACCTATTCCGGGCTCTAAAAGGTGGCGGCGGAAACAACTTTGGCATCGTCACAAGAGTAGACATTCGGAGTTTCCACAACAGGAGACTCTGGGGCGGCGCAATCACGGCCGCTGTCGATCCGAAGACCAGGGAATCTCTACTACGTGATGTTGTAGCCTTCACATTGGCCAGTTTCACCAATCGCTACACCGCTGTGCAAGTCCAGATGTTCTCCTCCTCCCAGTCTATTTCTCACAACATCGGTCTATCGATCGTTGATACCAGTGGGAACACCAACGCTACGATCCTACAGCCATTCTACACCATAGCAGGACAGACGGCGAACACTTTACGCACTGCAACGATGCGTGACCTCGCGGACGAGATTACGGCAATGGAACCTGCAGGGAAACGGTAAGGGACCGAGTTCTGACTTTTGCTGTGCGCGCTAACGATGTGTTGAGATACCGTCTAACAACAGTCAGCGTGCCCAATGATTATGAGAGCGTCTACCAAGTCTATGAAGTCTGGCGTTCGCTCGCGGAATGGATTCCCGGCCCATCTTCGATGACTACTATGCTTGATTTAGAGTTCCTGCCGGCTTATTTCTTCGTGGCCGGCTCTAGGAGGGGAGACGGTCTATTTGGCGCCGAACATATCCGTCAGGACCAAATCCGTATGTTCACGGCTTAAAGATCTAAGCAAACAACCACTGACCAAGCATGAAGTTGTGCTGCTTCAGCTTAGCTGGACCAGCGAGGTCTACGACGAAGTCGCTGAGCGAATCGCAAAGGAATGGTATAGCAGGGCTAGGAAGTATTCGACAAGCTTCATATATGGGCCTTATACGGACTCGTTTCAGAACCCTTTCGAAGCAATCAGCGATAGCGACCGGGCTTTCCTCCTACGGGTTAGCAATAGGTATGACCCTGGGAAAATGTTCCAGCAGATGGTTCCTGGCGGCTTCAAGCTACTGCCTCCCGCAAGCTTTCCTATCAGCAATCTAGAGGCAGCAGGTGACTAGGTGGGGAGATAAGGCCTTCTGCCAACATGTTTGAAAGGCGACATGGCGCAAGGCACAAAGCCCGCCGCCAGCCGGAAGTTCACTGGGCATATACATACTAGAGGTGCTAGGGAGCCGATTTCTGACGCTACTGCAATCCAGCAAGCCTGGCAGCACGTGGATTGGTACAGACGAGCGAGCGAATACGACCAGCTTGAAGCTGCACGATGCAGCGTGGCAGCCTGCTGAGGGTGCGGGAGAATGAGAATAACATGAAATGGGCGACTGACGTCGTAGACCAAAACAACTCTGACATCGAAAACACATGTGTCATGTCGTAACTGCTATCGCTTCAGCATGCCGGACGCCCCATCCTACAAGGGCGCCGATTCATCAAGCGTCAGTGGTAAGGATCGACTTACTCAACCTGTACATCTCGTTTAGATGTTCACCGGCATACGGCTACGAGTCTTTGAGATGCCCTATGTGGAATTGACCATGTCCGCGTGTGTAGCTCATCCCCGGAGCCCAACGTTTGAAGGCCCGATGTTGGGTGTCCAGATCGTGCCTTCCTCATCTATAGGTTGACGGTCGAGACGAGGTCGCTTTCGACCACCACCTGCACCCGGTCAATAGCCCTTCACTGCCATCCAATTGGTTGCCCCCTCAGCCAGCAAACACCTAGGCCAACCGCTCGCTTAACCTGTCATCGCCTTCGAGACTTTTTACAACTCCGAGTCCTCGACAACGAGACACGAACAACACCAGCCGCCTCTATCAATCAGCAGAACCAAAAGAGGACACCTCATTCGACGATGAGACTCTTCGTTATCGCCCTCATGGGCGTCATGACATTTCTCCCTCTCATCCGTACCACCGACATCCCCATCGCCACCTTCAACACCAACGGCCTCGCCCTCATGATCGCCAGAATCAACGACACATTTTCAACCCTGGCTCCTCGCTCGCCTCAGTCCAGTACTGCCGGCTGTCTTAACGAGCAATGCTGGGAGAACCAGTCCGTTTGCTTCGAATCTTGGGAGGGATCAGCTACTGAGTGAATACCACCCCGGCCCTGTCGCCCCTTTTCCCCCGCCAAATTGCGCTCGAGTCGAGGCGAGACACGCTGCCAACCGAATGATCTGAACAGTGCCGATTTTGCCAAAGAGAAGACCGTCCAAAAACTCATAGCCGATTACTGCGGCGCCATCTACGGCTACGCCATCGGTAAGATCCCGCCCTTCGCCTCCCGCTATCTTCAATCCACTCCGCTGACACACATCTCAGAGCACGGCACAGTCATCTACCACGATTTCACCCTGAACAGCGTGACCGGCGCTCTCGGTCCGTTCTGCCCTCTCTTTCTCATTGCCATTACCGATCACTCAACCTCTTGACCCAGAATCCTAACTATCTTAGTTAGCCTCTTACTGATCCCACTCCAGGCCTCCGCAACTACTCCCCGCAAGGCTCCTGGGATCTAAGCGGCAATCTCTGCTCCGAAGGCTTCAACGGCCTACTCGACGTGTGCGATGCGGACGGTACAGGTTTCTATGGCGGGTGGGCGTGGTATTATTGGAAGGATTTGACGTTTGTGTTTGGCGTGAATGGAGATGAGCCCAGTGAATTCTGTGGGGGACCGGCCTGCGAGTGAGGACGTGTTGGCGTTAGAAGTTTGGGCCAGCCGAAACGCTGAGATGCGTTCATCAGCGGTGGTGGAGATGTGCCGTCGAAATTGGTGTGAGCTGGCGGTGCAATAGGCGGACGACGTTTTGATAACCTGGCAAAAGTGGCTGCCGTGAACAGCATGAGTTCCTTACGTCTAGAAAAAGCTGCCTCCTTCTATGCAAGCATAAGCAACGAAATCATCAAGGTCTTCATCGCCCGCTTGAACATATTATCACTCTCCCTTCACCGCCCCATCGACCTACTCCCCCCATAGCCATTCTGCCCATCCCACTACTGCTCCCAACTGTCCCTCTTCTCCTCCGTCTTCCTCTCTCGCCTCTCCACCCGCTTACTCTCCAACACATTCGCCGCCGTCCCGCCCACTACGGCCCCGATCAACCCATCTCAATCCGTATGCCGTCCACCCCGCAATCTGTGGATTCAGACCAGCTTTGCGTTGATCACGTATCACTCATTAACTGCAGCGTGTCTCGATCGGACGGCCAGTGACATTGGGGTTTGTGAAAAATTGTGGTAGCTGTGCGGGTGTGCCGGGTCACCCCCTCTATTCTCGAATGCAGGCTCCATCTCGTCCACAACTAAGTCGTTGTTGAAAAAGGGCTTGAATAGCGAGGACACTGGCCGGTGGTATACAGTGAGGGGCATAGGCTGCCCTCTCACAGCGTCGCTTTGCGAAGGTTCGACGTACAAATACTGTTTGACCTTGATGTAGGTGTCGATCTGCTGTTTGCCAGTACGTGGGTCCTCGTAAATTTTAATCACTCGATGCCCAGCGGGTTTAGAAAAGGCAGGATGCAAGTCCACAATGACAACACAACCGGCCGGCTTCAGAAGTAGAGGGAGGGTTTTGGCCAGCGGCTCCAGGTCCGGGAGAGACTTTAGTATCATACTGATCGTTATTATGTCAAACTTCCTATTCTGATTGTCAGCGATCGTCATCAATGTCATACTCACACTTCATACTCCGACAATCCGGCAGCGAATTCTCTCATCTGGTCAATCTTCGTTAAGTCAATACGGCCGTAAGTAATGGCGCTCGGTCAGCCGACCATCCTGAACAGGCAAGAAGGTAATCTCTAGAACGAAGCACCGACAGTAACGTCGAACAGGAAGGAGGCTTGCAGTGCGTCTCTTTGCAGTCACGGAAGGCAGCAGAGAATCTCCACTGGGCAACGCGACCGAGTATCACATCTTAACACCGTATCTGCAACAACA
>DAHZQE010000058.1:0-3600 GCA_027409005.1 Ferrimicrobium sp.
AGAGAGTGCGCTAGAACTCCATTGACGAATGCGGCCTGATGTGGAGACATGAGCGCTGGGATGCCAACGGCGTGCGCAGCTCCGCCGCCGCCGAGTCTCTGCGAATAGCTGCGTGCGAATCCACTCGTGTCTAGCTGACTCGCCGCAATGCAGATACCGAGCGTGTCAAGCATACGCATCTTCACTGATTCGCGAACCTCTGTTGGTAGTCGGTCGTAGTTAGACACTGACGCAAAATCTGCGACCTGCTGTGCAATAGTCTTATCGGCCATTAGACACCAACGCGATTGGCCTCACTGGAGACCCAGTAGCTCCAACGAGGTTCAACGGAATTATCACAATCGTGAACTCGTAAACCTGTTCACGAGAGAGCTGTTCAAGATTGAGGGCTTCCAATATATAGATCCCATGCTCTACAAGCAGAACGCGATGAGCCGGTAGGAGCGAGTGGCCACCCTCTGGAGCAAGTCTCTCAAACGCTATCGTATCCGCGCCAACGGCCACTGGAGAATGCTCGGCAAGCCATTGTGCACCAGCTTCGCTAACTCCAGGAACGCCACTTTGATGCCCGACATAGGCATCGACTCCTTGGTCAAAGCGAGCGCCCCATCCAGAGCGGACGAGGATCACATCCTCTGATCGCAAATCAAGACCGCTACGCCTTACCTCGGCCTCAAGATCGGATACCGTGATCTCATACCCCGGCGGTATCTGCTCGCCGTCGACAACCAATGGCATATCTAGCAACACACCACGTCGCACCAGAGGTGGCACCGTGTGGATTCCAAGTTCCATAAACTTTCCACCGACACCCGCCTGCCTGGCATCTTGTCCGCCGTGTAGCTTGCCCTCGTGTGATACGTGAGCGAGCGCATCGATATGGGTACCGACGTGTGTGCCCATCGAGATCATATCGTTAGCAGCAGAACCGCCATCAGAACGGACCATATCTCCATGGCGCCTTGGAAGTGTATGCCAAAATGGGGGATGATTTGGCGACTGCGGCATGCCTTGGAACAATGGGCGGCCAAGGTCATAGGCCGTTACCCCTCGATCGATGACATCCAAGAGGGTGTCACTCACCCAACCACTCCGTCCACACGTAACAATTCAAATTCACTCTCATTCACTCCTAGTTCACCAATAAGTAACTCTCTAGTGTCCTGACCAATAGCGCGGCCGGTAAATGCGATTCGACCAGGGGTCTTAGACATCTTCCACATGACATTGTGCATCATCACTGAACCAAGATCCTCGTCTGGCACCTCCACCAGCATCCCGGTTGCTCGCACCTGAGGATCGTCAACGATGTCACGAGCGTCGTAAATCGGAGCAATCGCCGCTTGTGCCTCCTCAAACGCCCGAATCACCTCTTCCCTATCGCGATGCCCAATCCAATCCTCGAGATAAGCATCGATCTCGTCAACGTGAGCTACCCTGCCTCGTCCGTCGGCAAACCAGTCCTGGTCGATCAACTCAGGGTGACCAACCAGCTCCATAACACGGCAGGCAATACGGTAAGCACTTGCCGATACCGCGACCCACTTTCCATCTCTGGTCTGATAGGTGTTGCGAGGGGCATTGTTCACAGAGCGATTACCATTTCGACCCTGAATGATACCGGTGTGGTGATAGACGCTGGGAGCTGGTCCCATCGCCATCATGATGGGTTCAAGAATGTTCATGTCAATTATCTGACCACCTACACCCAGCTGCTCTCTGGCACGTAGTGCCATCATGACCGCAGTCGAGCTGGCCAGTGCACAAATACTGTCTGCCAACCCGAACGAAGGCAACGTAGGCGGACCATCCGCAGGGCCGGTCATGTTGGCAAAACCACTCATCGCCTCTGCAAGTGTTCCAAACCCTGGTCTGCTTGCATACGGTCCCGACTGCCCGAAACCGGTGAGTCGTAGCATGATCAGGTCGGGATTCTCTTCGAATAGAACCTCCGGCCCAATACCCCAACGTTCGAAGGTACCGGGGCGAAAATTCTCGACCACCACGTCGCTCGTTCGTGCCAACGACCTAAAGAGCTCTGCACCTCGCGCATGAGAAAGGTTCAAAGCAATCGTACGCTTGTTGCGTGCCACCTCTTTCCACCACAGTGACACACCATCGACCGCATGGCCATGCCCACGAAGATTGTCGCCTCCCTTGGGGTGTTCGATCTTGACGACATCAGCGCCATAGTCGCCGAGGATGCGACAACACATTGGTCCTGCGAGGATGGTCGCCGCATCGAGAACCCGAACGTCTTCGAGTGGCAAATGTGAAGGCTGATCATTCATGTTCCGTTACCTGAAACACCTTTCCTAATAACGTACTAATACCTTATCCTCTAGCGCTCCAGCCTGCAAGCAGTTTTGAGAATCAGCCAAACAGGTCTCTGCATGAGTTCGCATGTGCGCATCTGCAATCCCGAGAATTACCGCGATCGCATTCAATCTCACCCCCTCAACTTGGAGAGCACTGACTCCGATTCTGCTGGCCTAAAAAGCGATCGCCACCGGATCGACGAGATGTCTCGCCTCCACGCTGGCCGTGAGTCGGTCGAGAGCAGCGCTGGCCGCGGTGATCGACTCCTCCTGTTAAGCGCAACGTTCTGGCAATCAGTGAGAAGGGCAACTGCGGGCTCTCTCGGTTCTCGCGCATGGAGGTTCCGTAGTACCAAAACTCCTAAGGCCGCGCAAAGTCGGTCGGCGACTCGCGACAGCGCCACTGAAGACGTTGCGTTCCGCTTTTACAGCAGCAACGGCATCTCGAACTCCCCGTTTCGCCGCACGCAGGCTTGCGGGCATATTCCTCTGCGAGTGCTTCGCCGCTCCCTCAAGGGTTGCCAACGCATCAACTCGGGGGACACCGTGGATCGCCACTCCTTGAGTGTAGAGATCTTTCATCCCTTCCTCCATGTCGGTTTATCCCAGCGCTTTCCGAAAGTTCGGCCCTAACCATTGAGACTTGGACCTCACACACTGATCGAGACCTAGGGCAGCCGTGACAAGCGGTCTCCTGTATTCGGCGACGAGAGTGCGGAAGGGGCGAGTCCCGACAGACTCGCCCCTTGTAGCCATGGATTCACCCACATGAGGGAAGCTAGTGCAACGACCCCAATGCAGTGATCAGACCGCTGACATTAGGAGTACCCAATCCTGCGGCAGCGCTCCATCCCGTCGTCGCGGAATACCCGGTAATGCCGTCGAAGGAGTTGTTCCCAGAGGTCACGTTGTAGAACGCCTTAGAGTAAAGGCTTGGTGTTCGATAGATCTTATAAAGCTTTGGTGCCAAGTATCCCTGGCTTCCAAGTGCACTCTGGGCAACCGCATCGACGGCAGCCCACTGCGGAGTAGCAGCACTGGTGCCTCCGATGGGCACCCAGCCAGCACCATACACTGGATCAAAGCTTTCATAGATCAGTACGGCAGAAATAACGGCCGCGTTATAGGAGACATCAGGCAACCCACGCATCCCGGTCCGATCAGGGATACTCGCTTTGGCCTGATAGCTCGTCTCCGGAAACACCGTTGAGTAGCCACCACCCCCTGCCCCGTAGCCGTCGTTCCATACCTGCTCTGTCACATGGGAGGCGATCGTCGTCGG
>DAHZQE010000061.1:0-10207 GCA_027409005.1 Ferrimicrobium sp.
CCGACGACCTGGGCAGATTGAATGCCATCGAGCCTGCCAAAATCTGGTGGCTACGCGGAGAGGCAATTCGTCAGATAAACGAAGCGCTGCAGGATCCGGGCCGAGCTACGTCGACTGGGCTGATACTGGCGGTCGGCCGGGTGGCACTGCACGAAAGCTTCTACGGCGATCGTGAACTGGCTAATCGCATGCACAGGCCTGCACAGAAGCGAATGATAGAGATGCGTGGAGGCTTGAAAGCTCTAGGTCTGCCAGGGCTGTCGATGCGGCTGATGCGCTGGACAGATGATATTATGTCGAAGTATGGGGGAACTGAGCGTTTCTTAGAAGACGACCCGGAACAAGAGGGCATTGGACTAAAGCAGAGCGCAGACGTCCTAGACGGCTATAGGTTCGACAAAGGACAAGAGCTGCGCAAGAGGATACGAATTAGGGGTTTGATGAACGACGAAGGCTAATCGTCTAGTAATTGAACCTTGATCGCCTTTGCGGCCGGGGTCGATGCAGCCTCGAATGCCTCTTTTCCTTGCTCTAGCGAGAATCGATGCGTGACGAGTGGCTTGAGGCCGATCAGGCCTTCCGATACCAGCATGATGGCCTTGGGATAGGTCTCCCGGTAGCGGAACTGGAAGCGGATGTCGATCTCTCGGAAGGAAGCATACATGAAGGGGATCTGCTGGAAGTCCTTGCCGACGCCGATGATGAACACGGAGCCACCAAATTGTGAGGCGTAGATGCCCGTGTGAATGCTGCTTTCCTGGCCGGTGCATTCGAGGACTAGCTTCGCTTCCTGCCCAAGCGCCTGCTTGACCTTCTCGGCATTCTGTTTCGCATCGGCGTTCTTGTCGATGAGCACAGTCCGTACACGCGGCACGAGCGACTTCGCTTTCGCAAGTCGATTCTCGTCGATGTCCGTGATCACGATTGGAGCTGCACCAGCAGCATGAGCAGCCAGCAGACTCACCATCCCAATCGGACCAGCTCCACAAATGAGCAAAGAGTCTCCGAGACGGACACCCGAGCGATCAATGCCAGCCAAGGCGACGGAAAGGGGCTCAAGCAGCGCGCCTTCCTCGTAACTGATGCTGTCGGGGAGAGGATGAAGCCAGGCTTCGGGATGGACATGGTATCGTCGAAGCGTTCCGTTGATTGGGGGAGAGCTGTAGAAGATGATCTGCGGACAGGCATTGTAGCGGCCTGTCCGGCAGGCTTCGCAGGTGGGCTTCGAACAGGGTATACCGCATTCGAGGGCTACTCTGTCGCCTGCGTACGATCATCAACATCTGCTGATAGGCGTTGACTCAACGATACCGACCCGGCTTCAGCCGTTTGACATTCGCTCCAGTCTTGATGACCGTTCCTGCACTTTCATGACCGAGTCCGATATCATGCCTGATGATCGAGTCGCCTATGCCGCCAGTCTTCCAGAAATGCACATCGCTACCACAGATGCCTGTGGCGCGGATGTGGACCAGGCAATCGTCTGGGCCAGGCTCTGGGAGGTCTGTGTGAACGACATTGAGCTCGTGGTTCGGATTCGTCTCGATGGCTATGTTCTTCGGCTTGCGAGTAAGGACCTCCGTGATTGCAGACATAATTGCAACGAACCGGCCGTCGATAAGTTATGCCGTTCATCGACGTCCTGCTGGGGAGCTTATATGCCCCTCAGATCTCGGGGTCCGGAGCTCACCTGGAAGCTGCCCGCGTTGTGCTTCGAGACGCCGCCCTCCATCCTGCACTTTTTTCACATCTGCATCTGCATCATGCTACATATCTCGCGGCAATAGGATTTGCTGCTCCACTCTGCGGTGTCGTCGACCTCGACGCTTCGGGGCTTGCAGCTCGATACCGCCCGGCGTTCTCCACAGGCTTGCCACGAACACCCGTGACTCGAAAGCGTAACTCTCAGGTCGCAGATTGCCTTGCGGCCATATCCCAGAGACTTCTTCAGAGATGTTACGAGACGCTTGTGCTGTGCCTTCCGGAGCGTTAGGTGGCAAGCGTAAACGTGTCTCAGCAACCGACAGCATGTCTCGCACTGTGCAATGTTCGCATTCGCTTCATCCGTTGTCGTCTAGCCGGTGGCAGTACGTGCGGTACACTTGCCGACATCTGACATGGCCATATTCGCGCGATGTCTCAAGTGTCAGGGACCGCAAGAGACCGCGCCTGAGCAGCTGAACGAACACTCGCCGACAGAACATCTGCTGCTTTGAACAGCGTCTTGCGCTTGGCCGTTGAAGGCTCTTTGTTCGTCACGCTTGCCCTCGTCCTTGCATGTAGCGCCGTTGTCATGGAGACCTGTTGCCTAATCCGGCGGCGCGGTGACTGTAAGGCTATTCTGGCCCAAAGGCGCCACGCTGACTTTCGCGTAGTGAACATGTCTCGAACATATTCTTGATTTACATGACAAACAACAGGATCGCAACACCGATTATGCTTCTTCGATCCTACCCTGAACACCGCAAGAATGATCGACGCACGCATCTCTACGGACGCAGACACCGCTTGCCTGGTTGAGAAAGTCGGCAACGTAGTCCGCAAGATCATGTCAAACCCGCCATTCGATACTTCGCACGACTACACGCACATTGAACGAGTTGTTAGCCTCGCCCATAAACTTCTGGACGACGAGAAGCAGCGCCACCCGGACAGGAACCATGACCGGCTTCTGGTAACACTGACCGCCATGCTGCACGACATCAGCGACAGCAAGTACATCATTCCGCCAGCAGTCAACTCCGACGACAGGCCCGCCGCCGTTAACGCTGCGGAAGGGATACTGCTCGAGGGCGGAGCGGCACCGAAGCTAGCGTCGACCGTGCAGCTCCTCGCATCACATGTCTCCTGCTCCTTTGAGCTGAGGAACCCAGGTATCATTGATGACCTTGTTGCGCGTTACCCCGAGCTTGCCATTGTCTCGGATGCCGATAGACTTGACGCGCTGGGAGGCATGGGCATTGCGAGAGCATTCACGTTCGGGGGCGCTCATGGCCGCACTGTTGACGAGACCAGGGAAGTCTTCGAGAGCAAGCTTCTCATGCGCGAGAGGCTGATGAGGACCCAGAAGGGAAAGCTCATGGCGGCCGAGCGCTGTCAGAGGATGCGGCAATGGATGGACTGGTGGGATGCCGAGTTGAACGAGCTGGCTGCATGAGAGCAGCGCAAGCTAGCGTGATCTTTCACTGATAACGCAGCGGAGCTTAGGATCATTTTCTCGGTAACGATGTTGACGAGTGGACGTCCAAGAGCAAAATGAATCCGAAGGACGCTGACTTCCCGGATCATCGGAATTGCCGCATCGGGACGTCGGCGGCTCAATGCACGCTATCGTCACGACCTCTTGACCTCGCCTGAACCCCCCAGCAATGCGGATGTCGCCAAAGTCGATGCGCGCAATTGCCTCTATGCCAAGATCTCGCGCCCAGTTCACGGCGCGCGATCACGGCCATGTCCTGTCTTCTATTCCCTAGACCTGACCGCGACAATGGTGCGGACGTCGACGTCAAACAATCAACGGTACAGGTGAACGGCAGGAAAACGCATTGGTATGGGGAATCCGGATTCGGCAGATCACTAGTTGAGATCTCACTCGCAGACGACGAGATCGCTCGCCGGCAGCTGTTGAGCGCCAAGAAGGACACCCTTTCACAGGGCGCTTGCGGTCGTTCATCGACAGCCGGCAAGAGCGGGCCGATGCCTGCATGCCACAAGGCTCTTGACTGCACCGAGCTTCTTGAGCATATCCTACAGTACTTAAGCCCCAGAGATCTGATTCTGTCACAAGAGGTGTCTAGGACTTGGCAATCGCTCATTAGTTCGTCGCCTACCTTGCTCCAATGGCTCTTCATTGAGGCCAAGAAGCCAGATCATGCTTGGCTTGTCGCATTCTCGCCAGCCAAAGGACAGACGGGATACGCAAGTCACCACACACTCCTTGGGCCCGCGGCCATGCAGCCGCAAGTCGACCGTATATTGCCTGTGCTCGAAGCCAAAATGTCAGGTTCGAGATTCCTCATGCAGAGCGAGCTCAACACCGTCTTACCGTGGCGCCATCTCCATTTTTCTCGACCCTTGGACGATGACCATGCCATCTGGCATCACTGCGACGAAATCCACCCGGCCGGACTTCCGCCGAATTCGGGGTTGACGACCTTAATCTCATGCCTCAGCCGCATTCCGTCCAAGTACGTCCGGATGTTCCTCTGCCAGCCGCCAGCCAGGATGGTGGAGGTCGCGGTATATGCAGGTCGAAGCCGAGCGCTGGTGGCCAAGGAGCTAGTGACTGCATATTCCGGCGTGACGCTGTCGCACTTGCAGGATGTGATCCGGAGGGCGGCCGAGAGGACGGATTTGAGGTGCATGGAAGTAGGATTTTGGGCGAGAGATGTTTGCTTCCTGACTGCCTAGACCCGCGTGGACGTATGGCCGGAATCGGTGTAAAGGGAATTTTTTTTCGGCGGAGCGTCCTCATGGGAGTTCTTGTTCATAACGGAAGGCCAGGTGTGCGATCATCGGGTTTAATGCATCGCAGAGGGTTGACAGAAGCACATTCGCTGGCGCCGTGGAGTAATCTATTGCAGCACGGGTATAGTATCTAGATGTCAGGGTATCAAGCTCCCAGTCCTCGCGAGATGCATCTCTTCTCTGCGACTTCTTCATCACCAATAGTCGCCGTACTCGCCAAGCACCTCACCGCCCTTCAGCTCGTTATGAGCCGCACTCAACCTATCGAAATGCGAAGCCGTCGTCAAGCCTCTCAACCGCTCCTTCTCCATATCGTCCCACGTCCACGCTTCATCGGCCTCTTCGCCTTCCTTCCCCACGGACTCAACAAACTCTCCCAGCTCCTCGCTAGCCTTTGCAACCACTGTCTCGGGGTTCACCTCACGGCCGTCAGCTGCCGGCGTGGCTACCGTGCTCGCGGGCGTAGCAATCTCAGACTCTCCTCGAGGCGGCAGTCTCATTCCCTCCGGCCTCTTAGGCAACAAGCGCGACCTCTCCAGCACAATCTCCGGGTTGATCGTCAACCGTCCCTTCTTAAAACAGTATCTCGCCACGCTCGTAGCAAATATGTGTTTCCTGAGCTCCTCATCCTTCACCCTGACCTCTCCTGGCTTCAATGCCTTCCCCTTCTTCCAAGGCTGTAGCACGTAGCACTCAGGCTTCACCGCGCCCTTTTTAACGATGTGAGATACGAGATACAACCACTTCCGGTCCCAACTTAGGACTCTGGTGTGGATTTCAAACGCTTGAAGAGGCTCGATCTGGCGCTGGAAAAAACAAGACACCGCTCCCAGAGCGACGTAGTAGCTTCCCTTGGCTTTCCGCACCTCTTCTGGTAGTCCTTCTTCGTCGCCGCGGTTGAGGCGGGTGAGACCCGTCCGGATTAGACAGCCTACAGTGTGTGCGCGAGCCACGTCGAGGTCGGCGAAGTAGGTACTGTTACTCTTGTGCAAGTTATAATCGCAGTCATAAAACGTATTCCTACTCTTCGTGATCATTGCACTAAAGAGATGCTTGGGTGGCTGAGGGGTCGGTTGGAGATATAATTGGTAAAGAATCCCTCGCAGGACTCGGACATGCCAGATTCCCGGGAGGTTCTTGAAATTCGCCAGTGCTATGGCGGCGAGCGCAATCTTCCACATGTTGCCGCGGAGGGGAGAGGGGGTGTATTTGGTCAAAAATTCGCGAACGGCGGGAATGGAAATCAGGGCGGCCACGAGGGTGCCGGCGGAGATTGTGCCGGCAATCTTGGGGAGGTGCGAGGCGGCGGACATTGTGAGATTGCGCCCGTGTTATTGCGTGAACGAGAATGCCATGCTGGTATGATGAGCGAAGAGTAGCAATAAGACAAGGCCATCAGCAGTGCCAGTGGAGTGTGACGCGCACGCGGCTGTGCCGAGGCCGGCATACAGGGCAACGCGCTAGCTGATTGGAGAAGGCACGCATGGCGCTAATGGAAGCACTTCCCGCGCGGTAGACTTGTCATAACATTGGAAAAGTACGTTTGACTACCTTTTCGTTGTAGCGTGGGCGATTTTCGCCTATACGGTGGTGCTGGCTGGCAGCCAGCCGTGACCGTGGCGAGGTGGATTGGCCATGCCGCGGAACGCGTTGCTGTCGGTACTGTACCTGTCCCGTTTGGCCCACAAGCCGACTGCCAGCGCCAGCTTTGTCGCCGCCTGGCTGTTCAGCATGTTCTCATCCCTTTCAATCACCGCCCTTTGCCCTTCTTCGTCTTATCCACGACCTCAATGCACCTCCGCGCATCTATTCCTCGCCTCTCCAACGCCTTGATCACCGCATCCCTCTGGGGACCCTGAACCATCACCTCCATCACCTCCCTCTCATTCTTCTTCGCCGCCCCAGCCAACGGCTCCACCGACGTGCTTCCCGCACATACCTTTCTTAACTCATCAGCGAGAGGACGCGGATTGATGAAGTACGGCTCCAGTCCTGACACCTTGGTGACCGTCTTGTTGCCGCTTCTCGTTTCCAGGAGTATCCGGATCTTAGGCGGGGACCCCGACTTAGGTTTGGCTGCGTCCGTCGCACCGTTGCGCGCGATGGAGTATGAGGTCGCCATACTGCTCAACACGCGATCGATCAGTGCATCCCGTGGAACAGATCCTTTGGCCAGTACCTCCTTGTCTAAACTGCCTGAGCCGTCAAATACGGCATTGCCTAATGTGGGGTCGAGTTTGACGAGGCGTCTGTTCGTTTCTGAGATCAAGTTCTCGCGCTCGATGTACGCGGTGATAAGCTCACGGACTTCAGCAGGCGTGTAGAGCTGTTTGCCTGAGCCTTCAAAGAGAGGAGAGAGTTTTGAGGTAGAGCGGTAGAAGGAGAGCACTTGGAGCTTCTGGCCTACAGCGTCGTCGCCAGGATCGATTGCGTCGGTAGCTTTGTCACCGCGACCCTGCGATGTTCCGGCCAGGGTCTCTTTCTTGGGCAGGCGGTATGGTCTGAATGACGTGATGGCTTGGTCATCGAAGTCAATATCCAGAATCACGGTCTCGTTTCCATCTTTATCTTTGGACTTGACCATGCCATCTTTGTCCATGGACTTCACGAACTTGCGGATATTCTTCCAGCTCGTTTTCTTGATCTGAAATTGTTCCTTTTGTTTGGAAGTGAAGGCGGGCAGGAAAGGGTTGATGAGGGTGCTGACTATGAAAGATTGAGTCAAAGGAAAGACGAGGCCATGATTCGGGGCGGAGGGTTGGTTTGTCTTGTGGTGGTGGATGCCGTAGAGGAAGGCTTGGCGGAAAACATCGTCGATGTCCTTCTGCGAGAGCTCGCGGGAGTCTTCATCATCTGCAACGATTTCGGCTCCCTCTTCGGTTGCTGGAGATCCGTTTATACCGTTTGGAGCTGATGTTCCAGGTGCCTCTAGGCTCACGCCACCGCTGTCGTCTCCGTCCTCGTCATCAACATGCACTTCGCCCATCTTCTGCACCAAGTTCCGCTCCTCCAACACTTTCATCCAACCACCAATCTCTTCCGGCGCTTCAATGCCCGCCCTTCCACTCGGACTGAACCCCCACACCTCGTCTCCAGCCCAATGCAGATTTTCTACCGCATGCCCCTTCTCCCCCTGCACTTTCTGCAGTGCACAAACGTCAATCTCACAGACGCCGAGTGCAACAGGTACGCTTGGATGCTCCGTACTTGCGATCGCAACCACAGCACCCTTTTTTGCCTTCTCGGGAAAAGGCGGACCACCAGCAAGTCCTGGTGTCATCAAGTCCGCGCCCCCCTTTAATTTTTTCAATACGGGTTCGTGAGTATGGAGTAATGGAACGATTCCCGGGTTTCGCCAGAAAGTGTAAACAGAGGGGTACATGCGGTTCTCGAACTGCCACCAGAGAATCCGAACGTCGGAAGAGCCATCGTGGCCGCCGATGTAGACAGTTCCCGAGATCTGTTTGAGGTTCGGGCCATGGGTCGTGGTGAAGCGTGCGGACTGGACGTTTTCGGGTAGGAGACTGGAGCGGAGAGATATAAGGGCTGTGGTGGCTTCTGCTTTCTCTTCCGGTGAGGGATCGGAAGATAATTGAGGAGGACTGAGGGAGTATTCATTGATTATCTGGTCTGGATGCCTGTCAGACCTTCACGCTGGGGATATGATTTATGGTGGCAGTGGGGGCGGACCAGCAAGCTTCCGGCGGTCGCTAGAGCGCAGTGGTGCCGCCGGTTTGATTTGAGGCTTCTTCTTGAACATATCGTACTGCTTTTCCGAGCCAAGCGTGGTGGTGAAAGCGCAAGATGCGTGTATACCGCGTCGAAATTCACTCGGGCGACTCGAGCTACAGTATGACGTAATGGAGGCTCAAATTTAGCCCCGCGACTTTTCTGAAACGGAAGGTACGCGAAGGGTCGCGAAGATACAGTGAGGATGACCCTGGCCAAAGGTCAGAACAACAAATATTGTCAACTTTAGCTACTCCTTCATCTACGCCCTTACCTCGCCCTCACGCTTCTCACAAGACGATATATCCAGACGCAGTACGCAAATTCTCCCGCAGAGTTTGACCATGGATCATCAGCAGCAATCCCTTAATGAGCTGCTCAAATGGAGCATCGAGAATTCTGCCGCCACCGTATCGAATGATGCGAGCAATGCTACCGATGCGAATGGCGCAGCCGCCCCTCCGCGGGACCTCTCGAAAGGTCTCAATCCGAAACTCCTTGCCGAACTGATGGGCGGGCCCTCCGACGCTGACTTGATGCGCATGGCCATGACCGCCATTCTCGCCCCTTACTCAGAAGTCGACCTCGAGCAAAAACTAATAGCCTGGGATAACCTCGAACAACTGATCGAACAGATCGACAACGCAAACAACATGTACTCGCTCGGTCTCTGGAAACCCCTCGTCGAACAATTAGACTCCTCGGAGCCGGACATGAGACGAATGGCCGCGTGGTGCTGTTCAACGGCTGTGCAGAATAATGTCAAGAGTCAGCAGAAGTTGGTTGAGACGGGTGCGGTGAAGAGATTGGCCGAATTAGCGGTGGGTGATGAGAGTCAGGCGGTGAGGAAGAAGGCTATCAATGCTTTGAGTAGCGTGAGTAGGAACTTTCAGCCGGGTTTGGATGAATTGGAGAAGGCACTGCCGGATGATGTGTGGAAGAGACGGGGATTAGATGCTGGGGATATGGAGAGCGTGGACGAGGTCATTGGGATACTAAGGGAGAGGGCGGCCGCGATGTCATCGTAACAATGGCCCTGTGACAATGTGATTGCTGAGAGCGATTGGTCGTTTGTGGTTTAGCGTGGCGTCCGGCGCACCAGCCAAGCGATTGTGGCTCGGTCTACAGGTCAGCAATATTAGACGGATTGACGACGGAGCACTGGCTAGCCCCTATGGCAGTAGAGATTCCACTTGACAGCGTTCAGAATGAACATCGGGGGCCAGTTCATCCTACGGCCAAACCGTTGGCATCGCTGCGGTCCTCGAGCGATTGGTCTAATCAAAAACAAGACTTCTCGCGACGACCTGGGTCAGCTTCCGCCGGTGGGCAGACGCCAGCGACCTGCAGAGCAGTTTTAGCAACGGTCACAGCGACCTCAAAAGCACCGAATGCACGTCCAGCATATTTACCTAAACTGTAGGCGAGACTCATGGCAGCGTGCACGGCCCTTGTCCGGCTGGATCGGGAAGGAAGCGAGGGTCTGTGGCAAAGTATTGAGCCCCCACCAACCCCGCCAGGCACGTGCGCATCACCAGCAAGGGGTAGACGCCGGCAATTGGCAAGGTATTTAGATACGTCAATTCAAACGTCGTGGCAAAGTCTTGGTCTGCGGAGGCGTGCACGAAGTGTGATAAGCTTCCAGTGACATACGATGCTCGCGGCGGAGCGAGCGGGCGCAAATGCAGAAGCTGCGTAATGGGAGGCAGTGTTTCGAAGTCTTGGCGCACGATTTCAGAATACGTTGCGCGGCTTGTGGCCAATTGGCCAGGCTGCTGCAATATCCTTCAGGCAGACGGTTAAATACTGTACATAGTCTTACCACCATCTTATGATCCTCAACCACCCGTTGCTGGCCAACATCAATTCCACCTCGATCGCGCCCGCCCAATTCCTCCCCACCTCAGCATCCAGCCGGCTCCTCCCGCCGCTAAGTCAGCAAGCGTTTCCTTCAGCCCACATCCGCCAGCCGTGCCCTTTCCTCTCACCGATCTCGGGAAAAGGCGGACCA
>DAHZQE010000075.1:0-5939 GCA_027409005.1 Ferrimicrobium sp.
AGGCTCAGCTGTACTCCGTCCCACCCTACGTCTGCGCTTGTTTGATCGCCATCGCAGTCGCCTTCGTGTCGGACTGGACGACGCGCCGCGGCTTGTGGCTGGCCCTCTTCACCCTGCCAGCGATTGCCGGCTTCTCCATCATGCGCTGGGCGACTGACCCGAACGTCCGGTACGGCGGCATCTTCCTCATCACCATCGGCGCCTTCCCGGGCGGTCCTGGCTTCCTGGCATGGGCAGCAAACAATGCCGCTGGTCCCGCAGTCCGCTCAGTGTCGACTGCGTACGTCGTGACGTTGGGCACGGCCGGTGGCATTCTTGCTACTTGGTACCTCTTCGCATCCCGTCTCAACTGAAAGTAATATTGCTGACGAGTCTGCAGGACATACGTCGCCACTGAAGCCAAAGATGGCTACCCTACAGGCCACACCATCAACTTGAGCGGTCAGATTGCTGTGTTGGCGTTAGCATTGTTCGGCATTGCGTACTGCAAGTGGGAGAACAAGCAGCGGAATTTGGGAAAGAGGGATCACAGGCTGAATGGTCTTAGCGAGGAGCAGGTGAAGGATCTGGGACACAGACACCCGGATTTCCGTTACATCCATTGAGCACAGCGTATGGCTGCGATCGCGTGAGAATATTCAAAAGAATGCGTGAGCCACCAGATGCCGTAGCGCGGGTTCAAAATCGAGGTGCTGCCAGCGGCACTCTACAATCCCGGCCACTTACACTTTAGCCCACTTCTACCTCAGATTCGAAACGACGCCGGCTCGAGAATGTCACTCACCAAAACCAAGCGTGACAAAAGTAGAAGTAGGCCATCCAATCACAACCACCTTACTGAAGTAACTTTTGGCCGTCCTGGCCCGAAATCAAACTAGATAAACCAGCCAATTGGTGTCGATGCCGCACAGCAAGACCATGTGCCACTTTGGCACGACGACTTTCGTGTCGGCGAAGGATCCGACCCTGCTATGGTACGCCGCAATGCTGAAGACATCGCCTGTATGCATGTTCAGCCTAAATGGCAGCAGCTACTGTCCCGTATAACAAGATACACCGAAGCCCGTGATGATAGCCATGACGAACAGCGAGCCCCCCAGGTTTCCGAAGAGCGTCTCAGTCCAGTGCACTAGCACCTTTAGCGGAGAGAGTCGACAATGCAGTGCGGCAATGGTGGCAAACTACACGGATCAGCTTGGGCTTCTTTGCTGTGATGCTGCGCGTACCATGAAACTGCCAGTACATAGGCCCGCGCCTGTGACTATCATTGACACCATGCCGAAGAGAAAGATGATTGCTCCGATCATCCGAATCAGGCCCGGCGCGTTCTCTTACACCAGGAAGCTGTGCTGGACACGGATACGGCTGTACAGGCGAAGGAAGGAAGGCGGCCAGCGAGGAAGGCAGACATGAAGATCTTATCGATCTGGTCAGGGTCAGCAAGCGTTGGTCATGGGCTTTTTGGAAAGGCATACCCTTATGTTCACTACCATCACACGGGCACGAGAGCATAACTCGACGGCGTCTTTTGAAGAGTAGGCATCATGGGCTACTTGCTGAGCCACGTTGCGTAAAGAGATCTACGAGTGCTGAAGGAAGAGGAAGGAGAATGGCGTTGTAGCCTACCTTGGGGTACTGCTGACGTTTTGAAGAGGGGATCCAAGCGTGGAGAAAAGATGCGGGTCCCTTCTAGACCAGCAATAACCACCAGATTGGAATGATTTCCATTGACGGCACGGAGAGGGCCTGTCTAGCGGCAGATCGTCGAGCAGCTTCGGCAATGAAGATGTAGGAGAAGGAGCCCAGTATGAATCCGTGCACAGCTCTCCCCAGCTTGTGCGTGACAGAGGTCCCGTGATCCAATCAGATGTCCTCGACATCCATCAGTACACGACGATTCGAGCCGTTCTCGCGAGCCATGGCCATGGTCGAGGTTGCTTGTAGGTGAACGTGGACCACTGGAAGCTCAATATGCCTCATGGCATGAGGTGTGCAGATTCAGAATGGCTGTAATACGCACAAGAGATGCTGTGATAGCGCCGAGAGCGGCTGCCAAGATGTGTATAGACCTAGCAGCCGTGTCGCGATAGACATGCGTTAGCCGCTTTTATGCAGTTACGAAGGCATCAGGAGGTATATTTAAACAACACTAGGCCAATTGGGGCGTAATGTGTCGCTGCATGCTCGCCGCAGGCCAAGAGAGGTAGATCGCTCAACATCCCATGGTACAGGGGAGGGTGGCATTCGCTGTGTTGCGCGGTGCGAGGGCCGCCAGCCTCCCTGGAGCAGGCACGTACGCCAATATCTGTTCAACAGTAACGTTGACGAAAGAGACTTTCTGCGCGACAGCATATGAGTTCGTCTTGGATCCGTGGTGTGAGAGAAAAGAGACGGGATGTTGTTGAAAGAAACTTGGAGACTCCACCGCTGAGCCTCATCTGGCCCAAGCTTGGATGATGCACTTCGGGTGATGATCTGACTGGACTCTGCCACTCTTCTCCTTCTCCGAGCCCCACGCATCTATAGATTACTGTAGTCATTCCAGTCTCGCCTCGATGCAGCGTCTGGGGTCAGTCGCAGATGGCCAGCGGCACCGGACGCGGGTGGACGCGGACGGAAAGCTGGTGAGTATCGGTTCGACGACAAGCCGTGGAGCTGGCAGTCATGCTGGCCTCCGGATCCCATGCAGCCTCACCATCTGTGTGAATGCGCCATATCCGGAGAGCCATGTCATCGTGAACAGTGAATGTCCGCACACGCAGTGCTGGGCATGGGCCGGCTGACTTAGACGTTGAGCATCAAGATGACGTCGATATCGATTTGATGAGAGTATGTAAGTTGGTTGGACAGAGTTATTGCTGATTTCCATCCCACATTCTCTGGACTACAGCACTTTCCACCTCTGTGCCCACAAGCCTCCATCAGCTATCAATATGTCGGCCGATAAGAAGGTCTTCGAGCAGGGTAAGTGTTCTCTCACCAGCCCGGCGGGCTCCAACACTGATGATCGTGTTCCAGGCTATCAGCCGCCAGTCCAGCAACAGCACCAGACCCCAGGCCAGCAAGGTAAAATGGACCCGCAGCCCTCGATCGAACACGTGCCCGACGAGAAGGGCGGCTACAAGCTCTACCAAGCTGCGGGCAAGTTAAAGGGCCGCAAGGCTTTGATCACCGGTGGTGACTCCGGAATCGGGCAGTCGACGGCTGTTCTATTCGCCATGGAGGGCTGCTCAGACATATTCTTCCAGCATCTGCCCGAAGAGAAGAGCGATGCAAAGAAGACGATCGAGCTGGTGGAGAAGTACGGCGCGAAAGCACACACCTTCGCCGCGGACTTGACGGACAAGAACAACTGCAAGAAGATGGTCGATGAGGCTTTGAGTAAGATGGGTGCAATCAACATCCTGTTCAACAATCATGCGTATCAGATGATGATTCACGACATCCATGACCTGAAGGAGGAGCAGTGGGAGCATACCTTCAACACGAACGTTCACGGTAAGTTTTCGTAACCACGGGACGAGACTGAGCGCTGCTGACATGGCTGCTAGCATTATTCTACACCACCAAATATGCTCTCGACCACATGCAACGCGGCGACACCATCATCAACGACGCCTCGATCAACGCCTACATTGGCCGCCCCGACTTGCTCGACTACACCAGCACGAAGGGTGCCATCGTCTCCTTCACCCGCGGTGTAGCCAATCAAATGGCCAGCCGCGGCATCCGTTGCAACATGGTCTGCCCTGGACCTGTCTGGACGCCGCTTGCTCCCAGCACCATGGACGAGGGCGCCCTTGAGGGCTTCACTACGCCGCTCGGACGGCCGGCTCAGCCATCTGAGATCGCCACCTGCGTGGTGTTCCTGGCGAGCACCGACTCGAGCATGTTGACGGGGCAGGCGATCCATTGCAATGGTGGTGGATTTGTCACTTCGTAGGCGAATGGTTCTGGGAAGCTATGAGAGCTACTATGACGGCAGCGTGCGGACACATGCTACGAAAAGCGAGCGTATGAGACGACGAGTCATGTACATCAATGTAAATCAAGCCAGATGCTGCATATAATCAACGCATTTTCTATCGTCCGCTCCTGCTTCACCGCTTTGCGCCATCCTGCACCGATGTGCTACGTAAGCTTCTGCTTGATGAAGAATGCACGCAAGTAGCTAAGCTGCCACGCGCACGTCACGCCCAACACAGCCAACTGGATCAACGTCCACTTCACCACCCTAGCATTGACCGCCTCACTCTGATCCCTGAACTCCATCTCCCTCTCCCTCTGAAAGATCTGCTCGCGCCTCACGTCCTGCAACCGCGCATTCATGTCCCTGACCTTCTGCACGACCTCGGAAATCTTGTCCTTGTCCGTGCTCTCGATCTGGCTAGTCTCTCCAATCGCGAGGTCCAGGTTGAACTTGATCCCGCCAACTTGGGAGCCGGAGAAGAGGAAGCCGGAAGTGGCGGGGACGTTGGTCGGGGTGAAGCACAGGCGGTGGGTGCCAGAGTCGGCAGCGCTGAATGTGAATTTGCCGGTGTGGGAGCCGCGTTGGGAGACGACGCGATGGTCGTTATCGAAGACCTGGCAAGAGGTCAGCGGGAGTGAGTGCGTGACGTATCGCCAGTACACCAACCTCGTCTACAGAGATGTAGATGCCCATGTCCGGGTTGGTTTGGTAGGAGCGGGACTGCTCGTTCCATTGGCTGGCGGAGAAGGTGCCTGGCGTGTCTTAGTATAGCAACCTGGCTCGTTGGTTTGCACTTCCATACCGACTACGAGTGTATCCTTGGGCAGCTCTGCGCAATGGTCAGTCTTCATCCCCTTGGTCCCATGGCGGCCACGTTACCCTCGAAGAAGCATTTCTGCGTCGGCCCATCGATGTAGAAGTACAATGCGTGTGATGGCACGAGGAGCGCCGCGAGGCTCCACAAGCCCAGTGACGACCACATGGTGCTGTATGTGCGTGAATTGTCGTGCTCCTCAAGATTGGAGTTGTTGGTGATCTCCCGACTGTCCACGACCCTGAATCGCAATTTCCTCATTGGGATTGGTCTGCCAAGATTTTGGATCTCCGCCGGGAAACAGCCACAAGTCTTCCTCTGCTTCCCACCTTGGTCCAGTTCACCATGCAAAGTCGAGACATATGCCGAGCTTCAAGTCGGAGCTCCACGACCTTACCATGTGTCTATGCAGCGAGCTACGCCAGTACCGGCGACGCTCTGTACCACTTCTTGCACATGGTACCGCGGGCAGCGTCTAATACTTCTCCTTGGTAGCTAGGACCCATGAACTCTCGCGCAAGATCTAGTCGGACGGAATCTGCGAGGAAGTTCATCGGCAGTCGCGAGCCTGGCAGCGTCATTGTGGCCTAGCAGCTGGCCATGTGTCAAAGTATAGCCGTCACTCGTGCACGGCTGAATCCCCACCGGCTTACTGCTTGCGTTGATGGGGCTGTGCAAACTGAGGATGCATGCTTCTTACGTCAAATACAGCTCAGATCCACTCTCAAAAGGATTTCACGGACTGCCACAGTATCTTTGAACTTGGGGATTGGCAGCGAGCTGTCTCTGCTTTCAGTCACCGCCCACTGTCGGAGTAGTTCATATCGACCGCTATCTCCAGCACCAACACAGCATGATCTCAAAGTACTCCCACGAAAGCTTAAAGGCTTGACGCTTCAGTCGGGAGAATGACAGCTTATGTCGACGGCCCAGCCTCGCGTATAGAGTCAAAGGAGATCAATGAGTCTCCTCGTTGACTTGCTTGCTTGAGGTAAGCGCCCGCCGGAGATAGGCCCGGCTTCCCACATGTATCGAGAGAGCAGGATCAAGTGCTTTCACGAGCATGGGCAAGAGGCTCGTAGCTTCCGGCCTGACTACGTTCCGGGTATGGTTGTGCGCGTTCTCCCAGCCGTATTATCACGCGATTCGCCACCG
>DAHZQE010000080.1:0-5119 GCA_027409005.1 Ferrimicrobium sp.
TGACACCTGCGCAGGGCCATCCCCGTCGAGCTGGACAAGCTGGGCACAAAGCTTGACGGCTATAAGGGAATACTGCCGACTCTGCAAGCCCTCCGTCTTCGTTACCATTTCGGCAAAGGAGAGAACGTCATGTCACCAAGCTCCCAGCCGAGCTGGACCAAATCATCGAGGAGCTTCTTGTAAAGAATTACCGTCCCTTCTATGACGAAGCATGAGCCCACATGGGAACGTTGGACCCGCAGTTCATTGCTTCGAAAATCACTGCTCGCCCATGGGCCATGTTTGCGGCAAGGATGCGAAGTCGCCGATCTCTGATGATGAAAGCCACGAGGTCGACCTATGCTCGGAATGTCAGAGCTATGATGCGTATGACAGCGATCACAAACGCAAGTGCTCGGAAGACAAGCACAGACATGTGTTCGGAGTGCGAGGAAGGTGGGCTTGGCGATCCTGAGAAACGCCTCAACTCATGTTACGCTATCAAGGAAGATCACAAGAACGAGGTCGCTCGCGAGTGGGAGTGGTATAGCGTCCACGGTCACATGCAGTCTGCGTGGCGCAAGCGGATCAGCCAGGAGGAAGGTGGCCGCTTCGTCGAGCACGCAAAGGCGAAGATAAAGACAGTACACCTGATGCGCCAATTACTGACACGCGTGCAGCTGCTGCGCAAAGGCTTCGGGCTGAAAGCTATGTTCATCCACTACCGAGAGCCCGGCGACCTGGACGTGTCCTGGCCTGGCAGTAAGTGAAGCAAGTTCCATGGCGGCGAGCCGCAAGAGACCACAGTCTGCTATCTTGTGCTCCTGGATTGCAATATACGAGGACTGCAGTACAGCCCGAGTGAAGATGAGTGTGACAGCGGGTCCAAGCTGGTCGGCCTTGGCCAGTCGATGTTGAGTTGCGACGAAGAAGCCTGCCGACATGAGCACAATGCGCCAGCGCTTTCAGCGCGCTCTAAGGATTCTGGGTCTTCGTGTGTACATCCACCCGTGCCTGGAGGTGCGCAACCGCATGAAAACCGGATCCGCAGACAAACGCGCCGAGGCTCCGGAACGCAAAGCAATCATCCGTTGTAAGTCGCATCTAGTCAGGACTCCTTCGCAAGTGATACTGAGTAGACTGCAGACGGTGACAAGAGCAAGTGGCCGAAGCTATTTTTAATCACGAAAGGCGAGGATGGTCTGTTCTGAAGGTGAACGGTGGAAGATGGGGTATCAGGGAGCTGTGCAGAGGTTACTGCAGCGTGTTCGGCCAGATTACTATGCTTGCTCCAGCTGCATCGCACTACAAGCGACGAGCTCCTACATTTGCTCAAGCGTCATAGCTTGCGCCCAAGATCTCTCACATGTCCTCCTTGCCCTCAACCGTCTTCTTGCTCATCTCCGACAGCGGGCCATTCTTGACCATGATAGTCATGACCTCGAACAGCACATCGGCCGCGGCCATGGTGGTTAACTCGGCATTCGTGTCGTAGGCCGGTGCAACCTCGACCAAGTCAGCGGCAACGAGGTTGATGCCCTCCAGACCACGGATGATGGTGCGAAGCTCGCGAGTCGACCAGCCGCCGGTCTCGGGCGTGCCGGTGGCTGGTGCAAAGGCTGGGTCGAGGGAGTCGATGTCAATCTGTCGAGGATTTAAGTTAGCGAGACGGGCAGGTAATATCTAACAGGTAGCTGCGGAGTTGATGAGTTGTGTATCAGATCCTTCGTCTGTGGGAACCGATGCAGGCAAGGATTGAGGGCTCCTCAGAGTCTCCGGAAGGCTTGTGCGCGCTCGAAGCGATCGGGCTCCAGCAGCCAGGACGATATTTCTACTTTTGAGCCGGTGGCATTGCCTTCGGTGGTTGGCCACATGTGCAAAGGTTCTTGCTCATTCTTCGTCCCGAGTGAGAAGATCATGTCCTCGCCGCCACCAGATATTGTTCCAAAGAAGCGTTCGAGCACAGCAACGAAGTCAAGGAAGGCAGGAGCGACTTACCGACAGGTAGACGGGGTTCTCGGTGCCCACTCGGTCACGAATCTTCTTGATAATTCCTTCGGTTCCTATGGTATCAATTTCCTGGAAGGTGTACAATTAGCGTCTGTCTCTTCTTTGCTTTCGAGCGTGGAAACTTGTCTTAGACCCTGCTAAATGCCTTGTGCACTTTTCCACAAGTACAAGCTCGAGAGCAGCCCATTGACATGGTCCCCCTGAATCCACTCACCCTAGCCTCAACGATCTGAAAGCCGCAGTAGCCATCGTTCTCGTAGTCGGAGAGCCCACTCAGCGTCGTGCGGATGCCGGCATGGATGTTGGTATCCTACGAGCTGGTAAGTCCAAACATTGCTGGGTAAGCTCCAATCTGGGAACAGAACTCACGTTCCTCATCAACCCCTCCTGCGCAGCCCAGTAGTAGTACGTTCCGCTTTGTTTGGTCAGCCTCCGGTATACTGGGGTACGTGGGGATCACTTGCTGGTTGATGCTGGCCTGTTTGCTGGGCGCACCCCCGAAGACCTTGGGTCTCCATGTATCCAAATGCGAGTCGAAGTGGATGACGGTGACTGGGCCGTAGGCACGGTTCATGCTGCGGAGAAGAGGTAGTGTGATGGTGTGGTCACCGCCCAAGGTGATGACGCGAGGCAAGGTCTTTCCATTCTTCGCCGGGCCAACTTCCTTGGCATTGGTCGCAGGTTCGCGGGAGAGAATGCTGTAGTGGCCCTCTTCAATTTGCTGGATGGCGTAGGCATTGTCGTAGCTGTCTGTTGATCAGCTCGCTGCCGTTGCACAAGCTGCAGTGTGGCCCACCTGGTCACCGGGATGTCGCCACAGTCGATCACCGTCGCCCATGAGTTGAACGGGTTAGCGTCGAGAGGGACATTGTAGCCTCCGCTAAATCGGACTTTGCGTGAGCCTTGTGTTCGGAAGCTCTTGTAAGCTTGTGCTGTACGTACTAGAGATTGAGCCGACGGCTACCTTGACGGATCCCGCTGGGACCGAATCTAGCACCGGGTCGGTATGAGGTGCCTGTATCGAATGGTGCGCCAATGAAGGCGATGTCGTAAGGAACATCTTTGCTGGCCAAGCAGGGGTGGTAGGTGATGCGGCCGAAAGTCGAGATGCCGGAGAAGACAGAGTCGGCCTAAGCAAAGTCAGAGGCTTGCCCCAGTGCCTTTGAGTCTTGCTAGGAGTTCTGACCTGTGTTCCGCCGTCGCCAGGAAGCGTGTTGTACCACAGCGACTTGTGTGGCCCTTCAAGAGGCTCCTGATCAGCGTGACCCGCATGGGCTCTCGCGCTCGCCGCCAGAGCAACAGTACCGAGCAGCCTGAACATGTTTTCACGACAGTCAAAGAAAATCACAACGACCACCAAGGTTGGATATCAAAGCGCCACAGAAAACAGCAGGACAAGATCTTATTTGAAGCTCTCCTACCTCGGCCATTTCTTGAGCTTTCGGCAGCAGTGTTTTGTTGTTTACGTAGCAGAGCTCCATTCCCAGATCGATTGACAGCATGCAGAGCTAGACCGGGGGAGCTTTGTGTAGGCGATGCTGTCATCGTTCGAGCATCTTACAGGCCTCTTATCCTGTTCCTGTTGATAGGCGCCGGTGAAGAATCGGCGCGACGGCGCAGGGCCTCAGATCTTACGTGCTGCAGTGGATAATGCTGGCGATCTACATGATACCGGTCGGCGATGCAGCTGCTAGTCAGTGACTTTGCAATGGACATGTATTGATATTGTGCTGGCCGTCGGCCAGATAAGGACAAAGCTTAGCGTCGAAGTTCCGAATCAGGAAGGTAGGGGCGGCAGAATCTCAGGGCGGTGTGCCCCTCTAAGATATGTCGTACAGACAGAAATGACGCTCGATTTCATGAGACGTGAGCATTTCTCCGACACCCTGTGGCTTTCAAGCTGTGGAGTTTGGAGATTTATCTTCTCGCCAGTAACAGCCGCGCCCCTATACAACGTCTTCCGCCCCGCCCTGCTCCGCTCGTTCCGACGGGTCCATACGATCGAATGCCTGATCAACTTGATGCCGCCAGTCACTGAAAGCTACTATCACCCACTCTGCAGCGCCCACGAGATACAATGCGATGCATTGCCCAACCCACAACCCCGCCAGACCCCAGCCATGAAATGCCAGATAGATGCCCAGTGGCAGCGCACCGCAGTAGTAGCTAATGATGGTGACTGCGGCCCCAATGTGCTGCCGGCCCATGCCACGGAGAGCACCACCGCAAGAGCCGTTTAGTCCGTCTGCGATCTGGAAGAGTGCGACATAAGGAAGCACATCTGCTGTCAGTCGAACGACCTCCGGATCATTGTTGAAGAGGTACGCAAACTTGCTGCGTGACGCCATCAGTACCACGAGGACGATGGCTCCAAGCACCATGGACAACCAAGCGGCCGTATTGGCCGCCCTAGAGGCGCCTTTGGCATCACGAGCGCCCAGCAAGTTGCCGACCCGGGCAGAGGCTGCAACGCCAACGCCAAAAGGAATGGTGTTCATGACTTGGTCCGCCGTCATGATGACCGACTGAGCAGCGAGGGGAATGGTACCTAATTGGCCAGCAACGATGGCGACGACTACACAGTGATTAGCTAGGTTCGCAAATCCCGACTAGATCAAGCACTCACTCTCGAACGCCCACCACTCGGTCCCAACGTGCACAACACCGAGAATCGCAATTCTGGCGAAGGTACCAATGCGATGGAAGCATCTTCGGTCGAAACCGCCCCAGCATTCCCAGCCAGCGACGAATCGACAGTAGAGCACGAGCAGTATGAAGGACAGCCAGTAGCTGATTCCAGTCGCAACGGGAGCCCCAAGCAGTCCTAGACCTAGCTTGTATATAAATAGGAAATTCAATCCTGCGTTGATCGGCGACGTAATAAGGAGCACATATGTCCCAGGTCGCATATTCCCTTGAGCCTGCAGATACTTCTTCATGCATTCGAAGTAGATGTATCCGAGCCCTCCGGGAATCAGCACCGTAAGGAACTTCGAGCTGTTGTGTGCGATGTAGTCCTCCTGTTTCAGAGCCTTGAACACGGGTTCCGAGAAGATCCATAAAATGGCGACCGGGATGTAGAAGAGGCCCAGGACGAAGAAGGCGCGCTGAAGGATAATGCCGAGGTCGT
>DAHZQE010000084.1:0-4556 GCA_027409005.1 Ferrimicrobium sp.
CGCCCAAAAGCATCTCGACGGACTTCAGACATGTCAAGGATGCGAATTGCGGTGGCAGGCACGGGCGGTCTTGCCTGCGCCATCGCGACTTGCATTCAGAACGAGACATCTCATCCGGTCGTCCTGTTGTCGAGGACGGTATGATAGACTAACCTCAGTGGTGATGAGCAGCTCGCTAACGAACAGCCAGGACAAGTCGCAGCTCCGCGAAAATAATATTCAAGTCACTGTCATCGATTACAACGATCCGCAGTCTCTCACATACGCTCTCCGCGGTATCGACACCGTGATATCGACAGTAACAGGCCCGCCTCAACTGGCATTGATACAGGCTGCATACGCTTGCCGTGTACGGCGTTTTGCGCCTGCCGAGTTCGAAGGCCTCCCTTCACTCCGCCCCGCGAATCACCCTCTCGACCGCGGTCGTGCTGTCGCCAGACAGTGGTTAGCACACTATGCCCAAGAAATACAGAGCACCGTCTTCGTTTGCGGCATATTGTACGAGCGATTCCAACCCGGTGGTCTTCGAGCCGTGGGCATGGCAAACAACACAGGCTCTGGCAACGAGGGGGACTACATCATGAATTGTCGATCGATGGTCGCACATGCCCCGATAGTAGACATCAACGGCCAGCCGAACGTTACTATCTGCATGACAGCGATGAACGATGTTGCGAGGTTCGTCACGCGAGCTCTTGATCTGCCTCAGTGGCCGGCAGAATTGCGGATGCTCAGTGAGAGGGTGAGGGTGGCCGAGCTGATCAACACGGCACAAGCGCTGCGTGGTACGCCCCAAATGCCCCCTCCTCTTGCCTTATTGACAGTTCGCAGGCCGTCCTTTCGTCCCGTTGCACCGGCACACCATCGCGACGCTCCGCGCAGCACTGCAACAAGCGATCACGCTACAGAGCAATGCGCAAATGAGGCTGCACACTCTCATCGCGACCGCCGAGGGACGCTACGACTACGCGCAGGCGAACATGAATTCGATGTTCGATATTCGGCTGACACCCTTTCAGCAATGGTTTGCGACGAAGTGGGCCGCGGTGCCTTGAAGCGATGGTGCGCATTTCTGTGATCACATCGCATTTTGCGACGGCGTTAGCAAGCCCATGAGAAGCTGCTGGTCGGCTTGAGAGAGGCAACAAGTTGGAACTCCCCGATCCCGCACTGCACTCTGCTTGTGGGTAGTGACGCATGCTTTCTCCGCTCCATCGCATTTGCTGCTTTATTGAACACTCTGCAATTCCTCATCGTAGGTTCAGAAGCGGTGTCCGGGGTCTCCGTCTGGCGGGTGGATCAGCTCGGAACGCGCGAAGCAGCGTATCTCCCGTAAACTTTCTCTTGCTGCAAACGTCACACATCTCCGAGAGTCCAGTACACTGCAAAGTCGCACTTTGAGTTCCATCTTGCAGTCTCCTCGTCAAGTCCTGATCATTTCCCACCTCTACCAATCATGAAGTGAAGTCGGCCGTGCTTGGCAATTGTGCACGGGACTCTACGACATAAATTGCCCTCAGCCTTGTCGCCTTACGGTGGCGGACCAGAGGGTTTGGTTGCCCCAGTGGGTGTCAGGCCTACATTGGCGGTCAGCCGGCTGCTACGGCGCGGTGGAATTTGCATGGGGTCTGCGTGTGTGGGTGTGTGGCTGCAGGAGCGGTTGGGCGGGCTGCTGCACAGCACTTTATCAATAGACTTGCAGGATCATTGCACCGCCATTGCTGTAGACGCTTGATGTCACGACAGCCTTTGGCTTCGGCTTCGTCATGAGACCGACGCAATGATCACGGGAGATGTCGAAGCCCCAGTTACAGCTGAAATATCTCAATGGACTGCGCTGTGCGGCATCTATGGACCGAAAGAGGCCAGCAGTCCGGCCGTTGTTGCATCGCTTATGTTTCCTTAATACTTCTGCTAGCGCAGCGTCATCGTGTTCAGAATACAGTGGACGTCGATAAGGCAACTTGCGACGAGATTGTCACGGCCCCCAATCCAACCAGAAGATCGCGTGTAGTCATCCCCGACGCTCTGGTCCCGTGGCTAGGCGGGAAACCTCACGGGCGGTCGAGTTCGCCGGGGGTTGCGAGCGTGCCGCGGTCTTTTGTTGATGCAGGAAGGATGAAGGCCGCTGTGCAGCCCGCCGGATTGAACGTTTGCCTCTCCGCGCCGGCGAACTTTTCGACGCCAATTCGATATAACGACAACATCCCTCCCACAATCAACCCCTGACACGTCGCAATGGCCGCGAACGGCCAAGGCATGATCCAGAGCGGTATCTTTGAGAGTTTACAGAAGAAAATTGATGATGATACCGCTGTGAAAGATGTACTGGCAACCGTCAAGGCGCCGAACGAAAACCGAATTCTAACACGGCTAAACAGCAACTCCGCGACATCGTCTCCGAACTGGAAAAGCAAGGTCCGCAGGATATAGCATCCGGTGCAATAGTGCGTCGTATCTGACAAGTTCGTAGACCGCTCCACCCAAGCCATACTCTCCAGATCACACTCCACCGCCTCCTCAGACCGTACGCTTGGCAACCACGACACCTCCTGGTCTAACTAACAGTTTACCACGCAGTATCTTCGGTGGTCAGCTTGGCGCAGAACAACATCGAGAAGGAAGCCCAGACCACCCAGAAGCTGTCCGAAGTCGCATCAAAGCACCCTTACTATAAGTTCAACTATGCGTGGACGAGACAGATTCAGGATGTCGTGCGTGAACTCCGTCCCTTTGTCCCTGTCGCTATGCTGACGTGGCGATAGTGCTTCTCCATACTACTTCTCGGGTGGCTGGGTGGCTTCGGGAAGGGAGAGACTGGGCAGTTGCTGACGATCGAGGAGGTGGGTGGGATTATGGGAGGTGGGGCGTCCTCGCAATCGCTACGCGAAAACGCAACTGATGATAAGATACAGTGCCCGTCAATGTAAAGGACCGAGATACTTTCCATCTCACCATCGAAGAGTACCTTCTCGCCCTCATCTCGCTACTCGACGAGCTCGTACGTCTGGGCTCCACGCCACCTTTGATCTTTCCTCCGCTGACTACTGCTGCAGTCCCGCCTAGCACGCAACAGCGTCACCCTCGGCGACCATCGTCGTCCGCTGCGGATCGCACAGTTCATCAAGGACGTGCATGCTGGTTTCCAAATTTTGAACTTGAAGAATGATGTTCTGCGCAAGCGCAGCGATGGCATCAAGTATCGTGTCAAGGAGGTCGAGGATGTGGTGTACGATCTGAGTCTGAGGGGCCTGCTCCCGAAGGACTGAAAGCATTCGCTGTTCACCACCGGTGATGGTGATGCTGCGGGAAATCTGTGGCGGTCAAATTGACCGGACTTGGAGAGTGGCGCTGGGAGTAAGCCACTCAAGCGGCTGACCGCTCCTGGCATCATGCTAAGAGTGAAGAATACACGTCGAGCTGCCTATGTAGCACGCCCGTTAAGATGGCTAGGTAACCTGTCGTGAGGTCGCGCTGCTTGCCAGCCAGCGCAAAGGCTTGGCACGACTTCACCTCATTCCCGCGCCTTTGTACGCCATGCAAATGCTTCTACGATGTACACGCGCATGCTCTTCCATCCCCATGGCCCTCTCTCCGCACTCCTCTACCTCCCAACATTCATGCTGCCTTGCTGCGCCATCTGCGCATTCTGCTCCTGGAACCTCTCCCCTAGCCTCTCGGAGCTCTTCAAGAACTTGTCCACGCACCGCATCACACAACCCTCTTCCTTGCCCAACAGACTCTTGGATGTGAAGTCCGTAACGCAATCATTGAAGCATCGTTGGACTAGGTTCGAGTACATCTGCGCGGCACGTCAGAGATTGCGCCGAGCTGCAGGAGGAACGGGGCTCATCGTACGTTCATGAAGTCCTTCATCTGCTTCCTCTCCATCCGGCCTTGCAGCTCGCGCTGTTCGGCAGCCGTCAACCTTGGGGCAAGTCAGTGGGTGCTACTCTTGCGCCTGGCTGCGCGGGTGTTGCTCGTGTGACTGCTGCGCAAACCTACATTTCCATTCCGCTCATGGTTGTGGTGGTGGTGGTGGTGGGGTTGGTGGTGGCGTAGACGGCTCGGGCTGACGACGATCTTGCTCGGTTTTCAAATGGATGGGATTGTTAGATGGAGTGCTTAGTGGTGCTAGTGGTTCAATGTGCTGCTGGATCTACAATTGCAAGCTCGAATGCAAGCACTAGTGGAAGCTCGTCTCTCTCCCGACGCCCCGGAGGACAGTCAGCGGGTTCACCCAGTAGCGCTCATCGAATCAGCTTGTCGGTAGCGCCTTCGCGGCGCACAAGCGATGCAGCATGCCGCAGCGACAGCGCTTGCTTTTCCGCCTTGCTTGTTTCATGTGTCTGCCTTCGCAGATGCCACGAAGCACTGCCATGGTGGCGGACGAGACGCCGTCGCCAGAGTTCGCCACGCCTCCATCTCTACGCCGAACGTGCAGCGCCTATTTCTGGACGAGCCAGCTGCCAAGCGTGGAGGCTCTGCTGCTTTTGGTTGAACTGGACCTGAGCCTCTCAGTCCCAAGAAATTGGGAGGCAGGGGATCGCCAATGC
>DAHZQE010000122.1:0-3009 GCA_027409005.1 Ferrimicrobium sp.
GGCCTGCTTCCATCTTCCCAATATAGGGGAAGAGAATGTTTTCTTCACAAAAAAAGTGGTGCGTCAGCTCGGAACTGGTAACGGCAAATATCTTGCCGATCTCGAAGACTTCGGGATGGTCGGCCCCGTGGCGGACCTCCACCTTCTTCATCAGATCGCCAATCAGCTTGATCTGCTCGCGGGTAAATGCATGGTGCCTCTGCACGATATACTCCGCGATTTCTTTGAGAGGGGCATTCCGCCACTGGGTCTCGGGCGCGTTTGTATTCCGTTGCTGGCGCTCCAGTTCTTCCAGCACGGGCGCTAGATCGACATCGCCCTTAGTGCAGGCTTCCGCCAGCGTATGCTTGCCCCCACAACAGTAGTCGATGCCGAGGCGTTCCAGCACCGGGATGGCTCCCTGTATGGGCGTAATCAGCCCGAAGGATGCTGCACCCATTCCAATAAGACTCAAGCCCATGCCACCGACGGCGGAGACCAGCGCAATTCCACGCATCCTGCGACCGATGTGCATCAATTGGTCCACGCCGACGAGCGACGATTTGAGGATCACAGCACCGGCCGCTTCGGAGGTGATGTCACTGTTGACGCCCAATGCGATACCAGCCGTCGCTGCCATCATCGCTGGCGCATCGTTGATTCCATCACCGATGTAGAGCGTTCTCCCTTTCAGCGTGGTCTCGCGGACGAGCTCGACCTTTTCCTCGGGACTCTTGCCCCCGTATGCCTCCGTAATGCCCATGCGCGCGGCGAAGAGAGCTACCTCGGCGGCCCGATCTCCAGAAAGCAGGATGATCTTAGAGATCGAGTGCTTCAAGTCGAGATGACTTAGAAAAGACTGGGTCTCCCGGCGGGGTTCATCCTGAAAGTGGATGACTCCGGCCAGTTTGCCGTCAAGGAGCAAAACGCACTCCAGCCCGGGCGCAACAGGCGGCATCGCGGACAGGTTTTCAGGGGAAAGCTTGCCGCGCCCCGTGACCGTCACCTGTCGACCTGCAACGAGGCCAGTGAGCCCCGCTCCCGGCGCCTCCGAGACATTCTCCACGCCGATCAATTGCAGCTTGTGCTTCTCTGCGGCAGCGAGGATGGCACTTGCCAAAGGATGTTTGGAGTAGCGTTCAAGGCTTGCCACATACTTCAACGCGGTCTCCTGTGTCGTACCGGGGAAGGAGTCAATGGAGGTGACCGTTGGCTTGCCGTAGGTCAGGGTGCCAGTCTTGTCGACGATCAGAGTGTGGCATGTGTCCATCTTTTCGAGGATGGATGGGTCCTTGATGATGATGCCCAGCCTGGCACCCACAGAAATAGCACCGATGATCGCAACCGGGATGGAAATCAGCAACGGACATGGCGTCGCGATGACCAGTACGGCGAGGAATCGCTCCGACTGGCCGCTGAAGTACCAGCTTGCCAACGCTATGGTAATGGCCATCGGCGTATACCAGGAGCCCAGCCTGTCGCCGAGTCGCTGTATCCGCGGCCGGTTCTCCTCCGATGCATGGAGCACATCCACGATCTTGGCGTAGCGGGAGTCGCTGGCTACCTTCGTCGCTCGGATCGTCAGTGCCGCATTACCGTTGATGGAGCCGGAAAGCACATTCGCCCCAGGCGCCTTTGCGATCAGAAATGGCTCCCCTGTGAGATAAGACTCATCCATACCGCCTTTACCGCCGACTACGAGCCCATCGACAGGGCAGATCTCATGGGGATAGATGAGGAGTTCGTCGCCGACGGCAATCGCGTCGATCGATACGTCTTTTACGGCCGTACCAGCTCTGTGCGCGGTCTGCGGCATTCGCTTTGCCAGGGCGTTCAGGACAGAAGAGGCGCGGCGGGTCGCAAAGCCCTCCAGCGCCTGACCGCCGGAGAGCATTAAGACCACAATGGCCGCCACCCAATACTGTCTTAGCACCAGAGAGGTAACAATCGAGAGCAGCGCGAGAATATCGACGCTGAAGTTGCCTTTGAAGACCTGTTGGACGAGGGAAAGAAGCAAGGGAACGCTCGCGCCTGCGATGGCGACCAGCAGGACGATATTGAGGATGTGTGGATCGTGCAAAAGCAGCTTCACCATCATCGCCGCAATCATCCCGGCCGCGATGAACCCGGCTGTGGCAATGTACGCTACAGGGCTGCCGAACCACTTCGCTTTCTCATTGGTCTTTTTCACCGCACCCTCCTGTGGGAGAAACTTACAGTCCTTTTGACCCGAATTATGTGTCCTACAGTACAGTACGAAATTTCTACGACGCTTATACTCGTGTGGCATGTGTGGCTCAAACGTATCTTCGAGCGCGGACCCTAGGCGCACTTCACCGACAACCCTTTTGTTCCTGACCCTTGGATTGATCGTTGCGCTCATACTGGCCTGGCTCGGAAGAGTCATAACTGCTTCTATTTGCAGGGATTGTTGTCGCAGTTCTATTGACCGCAGTAGTCGATTGGCTGGGTACAAGATTCAGGTTGGGGCGAAAGGTAGCCTTCGCACTGATATTGTCTCTGGCAGTCTGCTTCCTTAGCTTGATTGTTTGGCTTAGCGGCCCCCGCATTATCGATCAATTCGCCGACCTGCAAGCCGACCTTCCCAAGGCGGCGCATCAGCTCGTGGCGAGGATCCAGCTCTACGGATGGGGACGCTGGTTGCTGACCCAATGGTTCGGTTACTCACAACTGTCGAGCAGTGTCAACTCCGCTTTGACTCGCATCGGAGGAATCGTTCTAAGCACCGCGACGGTACTCTCAGGACTCGTGCTCGTCGGCTTTCTTGGCCTCTATCTTGGGGCAGAACCGGAGGTTTACTTCTCCTACGTCCAGCGAGCTACGCCCTCGGCACTTAGGGCCAAGCTCAACGTCTGCGCCGCCGCTGCCATACGAAACCTACGCTGGTGGGTCTTCTCTCAGATGTTGTCCATGACCGCCGTTGGCATCATCGTAGCGTGTGGTCTATGGATGGGCGCTCGGCGTACCACTTGCCGGTACGCTCGGTGCTATTGCGGCTTTGCTCACGTT
>DAHZQE010000101.1:0-2902 GCA_027409005.1 Ferrimicrobium sp.
CCAGACCAGAGCGTCGACTACCGCTACCTCGTCAGCCTTGTTGACACGACACGATCACACTTCGAGATCGAAGAGTGGCGCTGGCACGCCAACCACGATCCACTCACCGGCATCTTGAACCGCAATGGCCTGGCGAATGAACTGAGACGGCTAAATAACGGTCCAGTCATGGTTCTCTTCTTAGATATCAATCGCTTCAAGATGATCAACGACCTCCTCGGTCATCGTGGTGGAGATCGGGTGATCGCCAGCGTTGCCCAGCGGCTGGTCGCAGCCACGAAGCCAAACGACATCGTCGCAAGGGTCGGTGGCGATGAGTTCGTCGTCGTTGGCTCCGTGGGTGACAACTTTCGTGGCCTCAAACGGGTTGCGCAACGCATCGTCAACAGCGTCATCACCCAGCCGATCGATGTCGGGGATCGCCAGCTCGCGGTCTCGATCTCCATGGGTGCAGCGCTCGAGACCCTCCATGGAAGCATAGATGCGCTTCTCGGGAGGGCAGATCACGCTATGTACGAGGCGAAACAAGCGGGACAAAACCTTCACGTCGCGCGTGGCGACGAGGATATCTTCGCCAACGACTCTCAACTCGCTGACCCCAATCTTTTCGACTTTCTTAGGGCCCGAGATACCGACCAAGTGATAGCTGAGGAGTACGCCTGGGTACGTATCTCCGACCAGAGCCGCGGGGGAGTCGACCTCTCGTTAGCTTTTCGGGAGCCAATTCTTGAGACCCCTCGTGACTATGCGATGCGCAACCACCTTCGCGACGAGTACAACTGGTTGCTCCTCCATCATCTCCTGCGCCGACAGCCGATCGATGGACCCACTGGAATCTCCCCTCTCAACCCTGGCCCGCTCTTTGTCAGACGGCTACAGATCCTCAGCCGGGCTGGATATCTCAACCCAAGCAAGATACAGCTCGTATTTCGATCCATCGAACTCAACTCCGATGAGTCGCTCGCAAAGGCTGGTGCGGTGGCTCGAGAAGCCCAAAATCTCGGAATCTCGATAGCGCTACGTTGGTCCTCAGGGGAGGGCGGCGAGATTGCTCAAGTCGCCTATCTTCACCCCAACCAAGTTCAGGTAGACCTAGCTGACTGGCTCGAGCGCCCGCCGTCTCCGAAATTAGCCGGTGGCCTAGCCGCCTTTTCTCATTCACTCGACATCCAAGTGGCGTTCATCCATCCCAATGGCAAGCTGCTCTCACTTCTAAAATCTCCGAGACTCCAAGAACTGATGCCAAACGCACTCGTGAGGTATTGAGCTCGTCAGAAGGCGGCCACTGATCTCGGACTCACGCATCTTGTTATCCATCATGTCCCTTTGCACCATCGCCAGTTCGCAGCTGATAGTCCACGCTCGTTGCCATTAGCCGATCCCCAGCTGAAGCTCCGCGACAGCCATTCACACCAGCCCATCAGACAAGATGAGCTGGTTCTCCGCCAGCATCCATACTCACACCGATGAGATCGAACGAGAATGGTTAGCGCCTCGACCATTTAGATCGCGGCGCCAAATAATGCTCAGGATAGGTAATAAGACAGCATCAAACCAGGCAACGCGATCGGGGTAGATCGTAGAACCAGGCCGACGGAGGTTAAAGGCATCGTACTCGTGCTAGAAAAGCAGGGAGGCTGACGCTTACCGCCACTCGATCGTAGTCGACCCAGGCTGGAGGTAGTAGTGCTCGAGCCCGCAGCTCTTTGGGGTGTCACTAGAGCGTGGCGCTCTTTCGCACCGAAGTCATGCGAGACACGCCGCTATGGCCGAAGTGTCAATCCCACCAAAGGTCTCCCTTTAGTACCCCTTGCCCGATGAGGCCAAGCTGGACCTGGGTCGTCCCCTCGACGATCGTCAACTGTTTTGCGTCGCGATAGTACATCTCCGTCGGATGATCTTGCATGTAACCAGCGGCGCCGAGTAGCTGCACCGCAAGCGATGAGGCACGAACCGCCATCTCGGTGGCGTAGTACTTTGACATCGACAGGAAGGGGACAAACTCGCGAGTGAACTCACCACGATCAGCCATCCACGCGGCTCGATAAGTCAAAAGACGAGCTGCCTCTATCTCGGTAGCCATCTTGGCGATCTCCCACTGGATTCCCTGGAAATCAGCGATCGTATGACCAAAGGCGTCTCGCTCCTTAACATAATTGACGGCGTACATGAGTGCACCCTCACCGAGACCGAGGCCGCGTGCGGCGACTATCGGTCTCATCGAATTCAAGCCGAGCATCGCGAGTCGAAATCCACCGACCTCACCGATCACATTCTCAGCAGGCACGTGCACCGACTCGAGCAACAACTCCCCGGTATCGACACCCTTTACCCCCATCTTCTTGTCGACTCGAGGCACCGATACACCTTCGGAACTACGGTCAACGATGAAGGCGGTGATCGAATCATGACGGCGAGAGCTTGGATCGCCGGTCTTAGCAAAGACTGTGTACCAATCGGCCTGAGCAACCCCAGATATCCACACCTTGGAGCCGGAGAGAATCCACCCACCCTCGACATCTGGATCGGGGACGGCAGCGGTACGCATACCAGCGACATCGGAGCCAGCACCAACCTCTGAAAGCCCAAAAGATGCTCGCTGTTCACCACGAGCGATACCAGGAAGATAGCGCTGCTTTTGCTCCTCCGAGCCTGCTATCATCACCGGTCCTGTAGGAAGTCGGGATAGCAGCAACATCAAGGCTGCAGTATTGGAGTACTTCGCTACCTCTTCGATCGCGATAGTGAGCCCGAGGATCCCCGCTCCAGAGCCCTCGTAGCGTTCAGGTATGCAGAGCAGCTCTCACGTCCCGACATTACCGCTTCGGTACATTACCTCCGTTTTCAGCTTCCAGCTGAGGCGGCATCATCCTTCCTCGAGGGTGACGTGCACCTACGTGTG
>DAHZQE010000103.1:0-3730 GCA_027409005.1 Ferrimicrobium sp.
CTGTGTTGTCGACGTGGACCCCCAAACTGGAGCGGTGAAGGTGCGCCGGTTCATCGCAGTCGATGATTGTGGACCTCGGATTAACCCTATGATCGTTGAGGGACAGGTTCACGGGGGATTGGCTGATGGACTAGGTATGGCCCTGATGGAGGTCATCGCCTTCGATCCCGATGGCAATAATCTTGGAGGGTCGTTCATGGACTACCTATTGCCGACGTCGATGGAGTGTCCAAGCTGGGAACTTGGAGAGACGGTCACGCCTTCTCCTCACCACCCTATTGGCGTGAAGGGAGTGGGCGAATCGGCGACGGTAGGATCGCCGCCGGCGGTGGTAAACGCAGTATTGGATGCCCTCCAGATTCGGCACGCAGACATGCCGTTCACCCCAGCTATGACGTGGCGTGCCCTGCAAGGTAGGCCAATGCGGCCGGATCTGGCTATCGAGTGAGTAAACGATGATTCGCCAGGATTTGTCGCCTCGTCGTGATGTTTTGCGCCAGTCTCGCACACCATTCGTTCATGCGCTCGTGGTGTATGCGCAACCTCCGACATCGGCCAAACCGGGTGATGAGGCAATCGTTTTATCTGACGGTACTATTGAGGGTTTCGTCGGCGGTGATTGTGCTGAGGCGACGGTTCGGCAACAATCTCTTGAGACCCTTCACTCTGGCGAGACGATGCTGTTGCGCATCACCCCCGATTTAGAGAATGATGTGGTTGGCAAGAAAGTCGTTCATAACCCGTGTTTGTCGGGAGGGACGTTGGAGGTGTTCCTCGAGCCTCTGATTCCGCCGCCACTCGTGTATGTCATTGGTAACACCCCCGTCGCCGACTCATTGGTGTCCTTGGGTAGCGTGGTCGGGTACGCGATGGAGACCTACTCCGGAACGATCGCGAAAGATGCGCGCGCTCTTGTAGTGGCATCGCATGGAAGGAACGAGGATGAGGCACTTGTGAAGGCACTTGTAGAGGGTGTGCCCTATGTTGGCCTCGTAGCCAGCAAGAGAAGAGGAGCTGATGTGGTGGCTCGACTTTCCATCGATGACGCACTCAAGGCCAAGGTGAGAACTCCGGCGGGGCTAGCCATCGGTGCCTATACGGCAGGAGAGATAGCTCTGTCGATTCTGGCGGAGATCGTTGCGGAGCGTCCTAGTGGAGTCGTTGGTTGCTACGAGGGAACTCGGGCCGTCACTACTGAGATCGACCCGGTCTGCGGCATGGAGGTGGTGGTGTCGGAGGCGTCGCTACATTCGGTGCACCCCGACCCCGATCAGAACGGGCTACTGGTGTGGTTCTGTGGGAATGGATGTCAAAGAGCATTCCTCGCCGACCCGACGGCTTTTGCGGGTGCGAGAGGGCATCATTGACGTCGCTGAAAGATCTGGCGCCCTCGCCGTCGGAGCTCCAGGTTGCTTTGGAGCGTGTTGGTTACCTTGCGGATGTCGGTATCGCTACTGCGCTATTCTGTGCAGCCAGGTTGCCACAACCCCTTTTGTTGGAGGGAGAGGCTGGAGTTGGCAAAACGGAGGCCGCCAAGGCGTTGGCCGAGGTGCTACACACTCCTCTCATACGGTTGCAGTGCTATGAAGGGATCGATGCGGCAGAGGCGCTCTATGAGTGGAACTTCCCGCGACAACTGCTTGCGATCCGTGCTGCCGAGGCTGGCCCTAGCCGGATCGAGGACGATCACGTATTCACCCGAGAGTATCTCATCAGCCGCCCGTTGCTTCAAGCGGTAGATCATCCGGGTCCTCTACCCGCGGTGCTGTTGATCGACGAGGTGGATCGAGCCGATGACGAGTTCGAAGCGTTTCTGTTCGAGTTGTTGGCGGAGGCGAGTGTGACCATTCCAGAGCTTGGAACTGTGCGTGCGCAGTTCCCGCCAATTGTCATACTTACGTCGAATCGTACGCGCGATCTGCATGATGCACTTAAGCGACGATGCCTTTATCATTGGATCGACTATCCCGGCCTTGACCAGGCGATCGCAATTATACGTCGACGTGTGCCTGCTGCGACTGAGTCACTGGCGAGCCAGGTAGCGAGGGCCATTCGTCGTCTACGATCGTTGGATGTCCAAAAGCCGCCAGGTGTTGCCGAGGCGATTAACTGGGTACTTGCATTGAATTTGCTTGGTTACTCGGCGCTCGATGATGATGCGGCATCGGTGACCGTGGGTTCGGTTCTTAAGTATCGTGAGGACCTCGACGTAGTGACAGACAAGGGGTTTGGATGGCTGACGAGCGCTTGATGGGAGCTATCGCAGCGTCATGAACCAGATTGATGGCACCTGAGGCGTGGTTGGAGCTCTGAAGGTTGATCTTGCGAGTGTTGTTGCGAGATTTGGATCGAAGTTACAGGCGGCTGGTGTGCCGGTTGCGGCCGATCGATCCGGCCGGTTCGCAGCTGCGATTGGTCTGGTACCACCTATTGGACTGACAGAGTTGTACTGGTTGGGACGGGTGACCTTGGTTTCCCAACAGTCGCACCTAGAGATATACGATCGTGTCTTTGCCCAGATTTTTGCTGGAATAGTTGATCCGGCCGATTTTCGCGGAGATCAGCCCCCTGCGGCGACCGGAGCACCGGGAAGGTTGCTCCCACGAGGGCGGGAGGCAGTGTCGCAGCTAAGCCAGCCTCAGGTGCACTATCCGTCATGGTTAGGGGACGTTGGAGAGGGACGCGATGAGGAGTCATTTAAGGAGGCTAGCCTTGCAGCTACTCTGAGCGTGGAAGAGCGGTTGCGCAACAAGGATTTCGCGACCTTCTCCGAGCTTGAACTCGCTGATCTACGTCGGCTTACGACCCGCTTTGCGTTTGCAACACCACGGCGACGGAGCCGTCGCCTCGTACGATCCATTCGTGGTGGGCGGATCGACATACGTGCGACTCTGCGTCATGCGAGACGGACCGGTGGCGAGCCAGTTCATTTAGTACGTCGTCGCCATCGAACTCGCTCGCGGCGCCTGGTATTGCTGTGTGATATCTCGGGATCGATGGAGCCTTATGCCCGTGTGTATCTCCAGTTGCTGCTTGGTGGAGTCCATGGAACGAGTGCAGAGGCATTTGTCTTTGCCACCCGCCTCACCCGCCTCACAAAGGTCTTCAAAGGAGTAATTCCGGCCGTTGCTCTTGACCGAGCGGGACGGAGTGCTCCCGATTGGTCGGGAGGTACTCGGATCGGTGACGCTCTCGCGACGTTCAACAACGACTATGGACGTAGAGGGTTTTCACGGGGAGCCATCGTCGTGATACTCTCGGACGGCTGGGATTGTGGAGCTCCGGGAGTGGTCGCCCGGGAGATGGCCAGACTTCATTTGCTTGCCTTCAGAGTGATCTGGGTTAACCCTAGGAAGGCTGCTCCGATGTATGCTCCGCTGGTACAGGGAATGGCGGAGGCCCTGCCGTATGTGGACACGTTTGTGAGCGGACACTCACTAGTGGCCTTCGAAGAGGTATTGGACGTGATAGGGTCGGCTGTTGGGTAGGTGCAATGGCTTTCACGAGTCCGGACTGCTAGACCCGTCTGTCGTTAACACACAAGCGTGGAGCTCCTTATCGTGTGGGGCACGAGCTGAAGAACTCCTCGCTTTGGCTGCGTAGTAGGTTGGGAGAGCGAACTGCAGCACTCTACAGATCAGTTGGCCTACCCACCTACATCTATTGTCATCGATGAAGGCGATTACTTGCGATGTGTCTTTCTGATGCCATGCGTCCAACTCGCGGTCGT
>DAHZQE010000111.1:0-4479 GCA_027409005.1 Ferrimicrobium sp.
TCGACCGACAGACGCTATCATGACTGCGGCTCCTCCAGCTAGACCTGCAAATATGGTTCGAGTTCGTCATCGTCGCCATTCCATCTCAGGTGCCACAATCTCTCGAATCCCAGGAGCCTACAAACGCCACAACAGTTGCCGGCTCGTCAAAAGGTAGCGGCACGGCCTGTCGGGGCCGTTCCTCGATCTCATAGTCGTCGACAATGAGGCGTCGAGTCGTCATTGTCCACTGTACTTCGTATAGGGATGTCGAATGTCCTATGTCTGTTGATAAATGGTCGATCTGCCACCAGAGGTGGAGCTGCTGCTTTGGGCTCAGCGAGAAACAAACTTCGGCAAGGAAGCGACTAGTGTGAATAGCGAGGTCGTGGTGTATGCTGATCATGGGGGTGCCTTCGTGCTACTATATAACGATGCTGCTCCGGAGACGCCAGTAAATATTAGTCGAAGTCACGGATGCAGCCTTGGAAAGAGCACGAGGCCGCCAATGTCACATAGTTTGAGACCGCACATGAGATAGGCAGGTTCCAGTGATCGCTTGCTTCTTGATCATTCACTGCGCTTGGCTTGCTGCAACCATCATGGAAGAATCCAAGCAAGGGCGCAGAATTGTTTGCCTCCAGGTGTCGGAGCAGAGGTCTGAAACAGGATGCTCATGCATAGATTCTCTTGGTGTTGCCGTGGAATAATGCCTCCTTCTCAGCAGCCGAGAGAAACGTAGCATTGTCGATGTTGCCAATCTCCAAGGTGTACGTGAAGCTAGGTGCATACGGATAGTCCTGCAAAGAAATGGTAAGCAAGCAGATACACGCATTTGTACACAGTGACTCACCGATCCATACACCAGCTGCGAAGTGGGGACGCCTTATCCCAGCAAGCCTTGGATCTGATGCGGGAACACGGGGCCTGCGTCGTCCCAGAACAAGCTTCATTCATGTCAGTGAATGAGCACCGTCACCATCTTTAGAGCGTAGTCACCGTGAGCTATATGCAGCTTTGCTGGCGGCAATCAACCCCGGCGAGGAAGTGATGAAACGATCCTCGATCGCCGGAAATGCGCCACCTCCGTGTGGTACGATCCATTTGAGCGCTGTGAAGTTGGCAATCGTTTGGAACAGCGTCAGGTCCATGAAGCTGCAAGCTGTCTCAAAGAAATACCCAATGATGCCTTCGGGATAGACGGCTTGTCGAATGAGTCAGCGAATGTAAATCACGACCGCAAGAAGGACTTACTTGGGTTGGCATCGAGAAGGCTGCCGTTGGAGAGTGTAGACATGGGCCGCTGGGACGAACGAAAATGGCGCCATCGGAGGTATTGAGCTTGGCAAATAGCGGCGTGAAGGTGCGGTTACCAAGGTAATAACCCTCATGATTCGAAAGCAGGCCAACACCCGCCGCCCCAAGATGATCCAGGGCGTATCTTGTCTCCGTGATGGCTGCTCGCGTGTACGGTAGAGGCGTGACTGCATAGAAGCTGAACAAGTGTGGTAGCTTGCGAGCGATCGCCGCCAGGTGTTCGTTAAACAGCCTTGCGACAGCTGCCGACGTCTCCTCCGATCCAGGAAAAAGCACGGAGCCAGGGCTTGAGATCGACAGCACGCTGTGCCCGATAATATTGCTCGCCATAAACGCCAGATGATAAGGCAATACCCAGTTCGGTGTAGGTGTTTGGCCGGTGAAAGGCACCATTGCGTGATACCATGAGGGGACCACGTGGGCATGGACGTCAACTTTGGACGCATTCTTCAAGGTGGCAGGCTCGTCTGGAGCGCCCTGAGCATCTATGGCATCAATAGATGCCAAAGAATCCGCGGCAAAGGGTACCGCCCAGAGATTGATTCCATCAGCCTTGGCTCTGGCGATGATGGAGGAGGTACAATTTGAGGTCGCAGATACTGGGGCGAGTGAAGCCGCCAGGAGAGAGTAGATGCGCAGCATGTCGAGGTTGTCGTACACTATGTCGACATGGCCAATTTGTACCCTTTAGTATGAGGCGCAGGCGGCCCAGGCTGCGAAAACCCTTTGCATAGGCAAGCATCACTTGATGATCTGTAATATCGGCTCGGTATAGTCAGCATCTATACTGCATACGAACCGCGTGAGAACTAGGAATAGTCTGCGATCTCCCCATCTTGACGGCTCCAAATACTTGCGTGGTGCCATGGCTTCGTAACTAACCGAGCGATCTATGCTTCCGCTGGGGCTGAGTCATTGATACGATACGCATGCACCGGCCGGATTCCTATCAGGAAAGTAGTGTCTTCAGACCAACCAGAAATGGTCCTGCGGCAGCATATCTTCGCTATCACTTAGAACTATTCAGGTTCGCCCTCTGGTGCGCGGATCTCGCACAGGAGATGCTGGCTCAAGTCCGCCATGCGTGTTGCTGGAGGCTCCCCCGAGGCAATTCTAGCGTCCAGTGCAGGCAGAGCAACGCTGAATGTTCGACCAAGCTTCAGAGTGAGCATGTCACAAGGACGTGTCGGACCAAGCTCGACGTCTTATGATCGCGTAACCGTTCAAGGCTCCTGGGATTCGAGAGATTGTGGCACCTGAGATGGAATGGCGACGATGACGAACTCGAACCATATTTGCAGGTCTAGCTGGAGGAGCCGCAGTCATGATAGCGTCTGTCGGTCGATAGACTAGTCGTCGCATGTGTAGTCAGGTGTCCTGGTCTTGTTGTTGGAGAAGGTAGACGAAAAGGCGCAGTCGCCCCTGACGATCTGTGCACCTTCTGCGTCACCGTGCATTCTCTTGGCACGTCGTACAGATCCTACTTCGGCAACACCAGACGACTTGCTCTTCTCTTCGTGCAACAAGTCGGTCGGAACGGAGCTCGCGCAAGCCCCGGTCGGTATGCTTCGATGCTTTGTCCGTTTCCAGAGAGCCCACGACGCTGGCGAGGCTGCAACACATGCACAGGATTCCGTGCAGATGTAGGAACAGGTAAGGATCGCCGGGATCCTGCAAGCCAACGAAACACTACAGATGGATACCGACAGGGAAGAACGAGCTGGTCTCTTTGTCGTGCCTGCATTCCTTCCGCAAGACCGGTGTCTGCTCTGTTCCTGCGGTTTCGCTTCTCATACATACTCCCCATCCTCCCCTTTTTGACATACAGCATCGAGCAAGCCCCAAGACGAAGCATCATCGAAGCATCAAATCCAATCGACCTAGCAACAACATGCGGCCAGCACTTTTGCTTGCCTCGGGTAGCAGCATATTCACAGCTGCAAAGCCCATACTTCGCCGCGCCGGCCTTCAGAACTTCCTGCTCGTCACGACCTCCCAATGTCCTCCAGCCAACTCGTCCGCCCTGCTCGCCAACGTCTCCGCCACATCACTCTTCGATCCCTACACCCAACCCGACTTCTATCTCCGCCTCATCCAGCCAGGCTACAACAGCCTACCGACGTTCAACCTCACCAACGGAGATCTCCACACTGTAGCCGAAGGAATCGACGCAGATGGGTTTGGCAATCATGTTTACAACTCTACAGGCACGGTGGAAGATGGTGAGGAGCTGATCTTTGATGCTTCTACTGAGCCGAATGGGAATCTGGGACTGAAGAATGGGTATCTGCTGACGGTTGGAGGGGAAGAATGGGGGTGGACAATTTGCGAGGGTCCGCTGAGTGAGGATGTGGTAGGTTTTCTGTAGGACAGGGGCCATACTTGGAAAGTCATCGGAAAAGCTGACCAGAAGACAGATCTACTGGAAAGGCACAGATGCAAGCTGCACACCTACTTACATCCACGCCGTCTCAGATGCGCCGTATTGACGCTGTGGCTACCCAGTTTCGAGCGACAGATAGTCTCCCAATAACAAGCCGAAGAATGTAATATGAACGCGCGGGCAGCAGTACAACGAGTAGGCTCGTCCAAGTCAATAGTGTTCCAGCATCATTGTCTGCGCAGACTTGTACATTTTAAACTATCAAAGAGCGACATTTCGTTTGCTGGCCCATCTCTGCCGGCTCGTCTTTCCATCACCACCGCACAGTACTTTGCCTCCTCTTCTCCCCTGTACATCTCCAAGACACAATCTGGGAGTCGACGCAGTTGATGTAGACCCCGCCAAAGAACTGGCTGGCAGTCTGACAATGATCTAGCGCACACTCGCCGTCAGTCAACCCGTCGAATGCCAACGCTACAATCCGGCGACTTATCAAGCCCCTGAGCATCCGTGTCCTGCGAATCACCACACTGGTTCACGAACACCACATCGCAAGTATAATTCCCAAGTAGCCGGCCGCCTCCGCTCTCTTGACATCGAAATCGACGCCAAAGTAGGAGAAGGGCAAGCAGTTCCGGTTCGCCGAGATAGCGACATTGAAGGAGAGTTCCTGGGCGCCGGAGGCAGCGGCATTGCAGCCCGAGCCGGCGGCATTCTGATCAAGCATTAGCTGATGCCGAACATCGGCAGGGGTCGGACGAGGGATGAAGCGTACGTAGACCTGGAGGCTGACACCCCCC
>DAHZQE010000112.1:0-1992 GCA_027409005.1 Ferrimicrobium sp.
AGACGAGAACCTTGAAAAAGGTGCATCTAAGTGAGTGACTCACCATTTATCACTCAGATGCAACGGCTGACGGTGTAGCTGCGATTGGGCTGAAGTTCAGAGATACCGGACTTTCAGACACGATCGAGCATCAGTGGCGTATGACGTGCGAGCACATCAAAATTAGCATCGGCCTGGAGAAGCGGTATGTGGGCGCGAATAGCGTGGGCGGCAATGAGGCAGTCGATCAACTTACGAACGGTCTCACCGCCGCGGCGGCATCCTCGGTACAGCGCGGCGGCATCCTCGTAGTCGGTTGGCGATGTCTCAAGAGTGGTGGCACGTGCAAGAAGGCCACGCAGGGACCGGAGGTGGGCTTCGTCGCGCGCCCCTGCAAAGACCTCCATACGAACCGGATCGCAAGTAGCAATCTCTAGACCAAGTAGCTCGGTAACCCTCTCACAGCTCGGACTCCCTGTGTCGCGCAGGAACTCGATCCAGGCTGAGGTGTCAACCAAGATCATCCGGCTCGGCTGGAACGCTGCGCGTCAAGGTCGCCCTCCCACCCTGACCCGCGCAATCGAAGGGCCTCATCGAGGTCAAGTGCTTCCAAGGCGATGGTTCGCAGAGCGAAATTTACCGCCTCCCGCTTGGTGGAAAGGTGGTAGCGGCGCATCACCGCATCACAGGCCTTGTCATCGATATCAATGTTGGTGCGTGCCATACACATAGCATACACATATGCTGTCTCTGCCCTCATCAGACCCAGCATCAACTTTGGTCGTGAGTCGTACCCAGGTAAGCAAGCCGTTTACTGCGATGTGGGCACACAAACCCGGCCGCTCCGGTTAAAAATAGCGGTCTTCGTCGCGCATCCACTGAATCCAGTAATTACGTGCCTCTTCGCCATCGTGCTCAAGTCCATGCCTTAATCGTTCTCCACGTGGTGTTAATAACAAGTACCCGTAATTCTTGAAACCTATAGATGGTATCTTGTTTCCAGTTCAATTGTGGTGCATACTGATGTCGTCAAATTATCAACGTATGTCAAGAGAGAGGAGTCTCCAAGAAGCCCGGGGCGGTTCAGTTTCAGTACTCCCATGATGGAGTTCGAAGCTGGGCGTACGATACATCCCTACCGTCAACTGCTAGACCAGGATATTCCACGAGCGGTACCGTGGCAATGCTGGTCGGCCCCACCGGCGGGCTTGATCTATTTTTGGCACCAGCGCCCGGTACTGCCAGCTCTCCAGCGACGCTGTGGCAAAGCAACAGTAGCGGAGGAAGTTGGGTTGGCCATAGCGTTCCGTGTGGATTCTCTCCCTGCGCGGTGGCGCTTGCCGTGGGGCCAGCAGGAGAACTCGTAGCCGGATGTGGGAGCGAGCCTGGGACAGGTCAGCAGCCAAAGTCCATCGCTGTTTCGTCGAACAACGGGACAACGTGGAAGACGGTGTTTGCTTGTCAATTTTCCTTAACGATCCCTACCACGTGTCTCCACTCTCCGCTCGTCAATGGATATCTCGGTGAACTCGTAGTGCCCATTAGCACAAGAATCGTTCTTGTCGGCTCGAGAAGCCCCCTACTCGTTTCCTCCAACGGTGGTACAAGCTGGGCACCTTCGCCAAGTGTCGCCGCCGATTGCAGAGGAGGTACGCTTCAAATCCATTTCCTCAACTCCCAAGTGGGATTCTTACTTGGTGACGACGCGAACCTAGGAGAGGATCCGGTCGTCTGGCGCACGAGCGATGGCGGTAGCTCCTGGACGACGGTAAGCTCGCAACGGAAGTGACAGAACCCGTCACTTCCGCCCTCACCTCTCCCCGTTCATTATTTCCTGGGTTTGTCGTTGTCTCGGCGTGGTTCTAGACTACAAGTTTTTGAGACCTCAGATTCGTCCGTATGATGCTCACGCTCAAGGTGATGTAACCCTAAAACCCCATACTCATCCCGGGAGAAGTGCTCGATCTTAGCGATGTCCACTTCTAGACGTCGCAAAGGACTAATACGTAGCAC
>DAHZQE010000140.1:0-8032 GCA_027409005.1 Ferrimicrobium sp.
ATCATAACGAACGACAGTCTCGACATCTCGAGCGATCCCGGAACGCTCCAATCGTCGATCGAATCGGCTGACAAAGCCATCTGACAATCGTTCCCAATCGAACCTCCCCTCCAAGCTCGGAGTGGGTTCAAGTGCATAGACGATGTGCGCACCCTGAGGAGCTAGCTCAGGATCTGATCGCGTTGGTACGCTGATCAGAGTCGAGGGATCGGCCATCACACGGCCGTGACCAACCAGGTCATCAAACGCCTCAGACCACTCGGAGCCAAAGAAGATGTTGTGATGACCAAGGGTATTCGGCAGTTCTCCACGAATCCCACGTAGTGAAAGAAAACACGATGGCGACATCTGCCAGCGCAGCCCGCCTCGGCGCCGGAATGGTCTGCCGAGCATGCGTGAAAGTTGTCCGGGGTCGGTCGAGGTGATGACGGCATCACATGCCAACGACCCTTTGTTGGTGATGACGCCAGTGACCTGCCGCTCGTGCAACACGAACGCCTCCACCTCATGTTCGTAGCGAAAATCGACTCCGAGATCTAGAGCCAGCCGCTCGAGCGCATCGGCTGCGGCTCGCATGCCTCCCACCGGCTGAACCACTCCTAACACGACATCCATATAGCTGATGATCGCAAAAATCCCTAGGGCTTTAAGCGGAGAAAGTCCAGCGTACAACGCCTGAAAACTAAAAAGCCGCTGGAGGCGTTCATCACTAAAGTAGTGCTCGACGACACTAGGAAGGCGTTGGAACCCGCGCAGACGCGCCAGTCGTATCAGGGAGCCTGGGTCGCGCAACAGTGCAGCCACACTATTGAGTTGTGCATCAATAAACGATGGAAATTCGACAGCGAACAACTCTTCGAGGTAACGGCGGAACCGCAGATAGCCCTCGGCTTCGCTCCGCGAGACATGGGTCTCGATCTCGGCATACATCTGGTCAGGATTAGAGAAGGTGGACAGCCGACCACGACCGTCAATAGCATGAGCATCGGCGAACACGGCTCGATAGCCTGGTTCAAGTCGCCTAAAGGCGACGTAGTCATCTGGGTCGACTCCTGCCCTACGAAAGATGTCACGAAACAGCTCTGGCATCGTAAATACGGTTGGCCCAGTATCCATCATGAAACCGTCTCTGTCATAACGACCGGAGCGCCCTCCTGGGTAGGAGAGCCTATCCACCACCGTCACACGGACGCCCTGGCGAGCGAGCTCAACAGCTGAAGTCATCCCAGCAAAGCCAGCGCCCACTACCACGACCGAAGGTGGCATCAATTCAGCCTATCGACCACAAATCCTGCCATCTCACCTAAGGCAACTCGCGCCTCCTGGGTGAAAGAAAGTTCGTCAAGCGCCTGCATCGACCGCAAGAACAGCTGATCGATTCTGTCCTCCATCGCCTTCAGCGCGCCAGTACTCGCTATCATCTCTTGCAAGGCTGCCACCTCGCTGGCCGATAGATCATCGCGGCCGAATAGCCCTTCAAACAGTTCGAGTTCGTTGGCTGAGCACATCTGACATGCCAACCCAATCAGCAACGTCTGCTTCCCTTCCCTAAGGTCATCGCCAACCGGCTTCTTGGTGCGTTCAGTCTGGCCAAATACTCCAAGAACATCATCCCTGAGCTGGAATGCCATACCAAGCGGGACGGCGAAATGGGTAATAGCCTCGGATGCTGCAAAATACTGGCCTGCGAGCGCTGCGCCGATATGCATCGGTCGCTCTACTGTATACTTACCAGATTTGTAGAGCGCGATGCGCTCGGCCTTTGCCAACGTCGTACTCGAGGCAAAGCTGCCAGATACATCGAGCGACTGACCCAGATTTACCTCTAGTTTCAACTCCGCATACAGCTGTCTCGCGCGTCGATTAGCATCTAAAAGCATTTGATCTGCGTATGCAAAGGCAAGGTCCCCAACGAGTATCGCCATCGAGTCCCCGTACTGGATCGACGAGCCTCGTAACGCCTCCTGACGATGCTGTGATGCAAATGCGGTATGCACAGACGGCTCCCCCCGACGCATGTCAGATCTGTCCATCAAGTCATCGTGAATCAGCGCGAATGTATGGAGCAGCTCGAGTCCCATCAACGTCTTCATCAAGCCAGGGTCATCAGCATCAGCTCCCATACCGACGGCAGTCCAGTAGCAAAAAGCTGGTCTCAAGCGCTTTCCGCCGGAGATCACAAAGCGTCGCAGGGCCTCAAGTGGAACTGCGAAGTCAGAATCGACAAGGCTCCAACGGGTTTGTTCGGTCGTGAGGAAATTCAGAAGCTCGAACTCAACTCTTTTGGAGATCTCGACAATCGAACGTGGAGCTGCCACCTCAATCATCATGCGAGCCAACGAATCGTCCTCCTCCAGCACACCAACTCCCTTTCGCTAGGATCACTGACCGTTACAACCACTGAGAGGCTGCATCCTCTTCCCGTTTTCAGGCAGATTACCGGCAAGCTGCACGAACGTTGCCCGGGACAAGGTCGATGCAGGGATACCTACAGTCTCCAGCTTACCTAGCCACGATCAACAAGCACCGAGTTGGTGTCACTCAAGATCAACTGACGTACACTCGAATGCTAGACTTTCGGAGATCTTATGCACGATCGAATCTGTAGCCGCCAAGTGTGCACACGACGGGTTGGGTGACTGTCATCAGGATCGATCTTCATACGCACACCTATCGGTCGGGAGATGCAAAGACTCCCCTCCTGGAGTTCGCCGAGTGCGCAATCGGACTTGACCTCATCGCCATCACCGATCACCATGACCTCTATGCGGCAGGCATTCTGAGGGAGCAGTTTTCGCTCCCGGTCATCCAAGGTGAAGAGATAAACACCGGTCAAGGTGAGGTCATCGGCCTGTACCTAACGGAGTCCATCCCCCGCCTCCTTGGTCTAGCAGAGACGTGCAAACGAATCCGTGACCAACACGGATTGGTCTATGTTCCTCATCCAACCGATACATCTCGTCATGCAATCGGGATCGAAAGATTGGCTAACTTGTGTCAACGTAATCTCGTCGACATCATCGAGGTTGGTAACTCAAAATCTGCTCAAATTGATCGACAAGCAGAGGTTCTCGCTCGGTCTTTCGAGCTTCCGGTAGTCGCCGCATCTGACGCCCATGTCGCCGAAGCAATCGGCTCTAGTTTTACAACGATTTCACGACTACCCAACGATGCGAGTGAACTCGTCACTCTCCTCTTGAATAGCAGCTACCATCACCAAGCCTTCGACCCAGTACGCGACGCCACAAGAACCATCATCCTGCCGAGCAACAGTGGGAAATCTTAACCACCTGCACCCCGCGCAGGCCCCAAACATCGCCCTTCACGGGGTTGGGAGGACTAGCGAAGCCAGTGGAGCAACCCAACCACAGAGCCAGAGGCCTCTAAGCGGCTGAATCAGAGCCTTTGCTAGCGCTAGATGAAGATTTGGAGGTGGAAGTGTCTGAAACAGATGAGGCAGTATCGCTCTTGGTGCCGCTTGTCTCTGGTTTAGCGGTCGAAGCTTCAGTAGTCGTCGACCCACCACTCGATGGCGGAGTAACTGCCGATGAACTCCCACGAGAATCGGTCTTGTAAAACCCAGATCCCTTGAAAACTATCCCGATATTGCCAAAGACCTTGCGAAGCTCTCCCCCGCACTTCTCGCAGACGGTCAACGGATCATCGTAAAATGACTGCACAGCTTCAAGGTGCTGCTCACACTGCTTGCAGACATACTCATACGTCGGCATCGTTCCTCCACATAGGACTCGAATTGCTAGCACTCGGATTGCTAGACTGCTAACTGCATTGTAACCGCCACATAGCCCCGGCCATTCCACACGATAGAATGAGTACACCTACCAAGGAGTGATGCATGTCGAAAGTGACGAAGGTGGTGATCCCAGCTGCCGGCCTTGGGACACGTTTCCTGCCGGCCACCAAAGCGCAGCCCAAGGAGATGTTACCAGTAGTCGACAAACCAGCGATCCAGTACGTGATTGAAGAGGCCATTCGCAACAGTCTCACCAATATTCTTGTGGTAACTGGGCGTGGCAAGCGATCGATCGAGGATCATTTCGACCAATCCTTTGAACTTGAGCAGCTCCTGGTGGAGTCAGGTCGCCAAAACGAACTCGAACTCGTTCGCGCCATCTCAACGCTCGGCAACATCCATTACATTCGACAAGGACGCCCATTAGGACTCGGTCACGCTGTTTTGGCAGCCAAGGCTCATGTGGGTACGGAGCCATTTGTGACCATGCTGGCCGATGACATCATGACAGAGGACTCCGATCTCCTCCAGGAGATGCTAAAACTCCACCACAGGACAGGATTTAGCGTTCTTTCACTAATGGAGGTACCGCGCGAGCAGATCCGACTATACGGATGTGCAGAGGTCAAGACCGCTGCGGACGGAACGTTGCACGTGGTGTCGGTGGTGGAAAAACCGGAACCAAGCGAAGCGCCTTCCACACTTGCGATTACCGGTCGTTACCTATTCACGCCGGAGATTTTCACTGCGATCGAAAACACACCCTCCGGAAAGAATGGTGAATTTCAACTGACCGATGCGATCGCTGAACTCAGCCGCACACAACCAGTTCTGGGGGTCGTCTTTCAAAGAGGTCGTTACGACATAGGAGACAAGCTTGAGTACCTTAGAGCCGTGGTAGAGATGGCCCTGATGCGCGAGGATATTGGACCCGCCTTCGCTGCGGAGCTCCGAGCCATCATGGCAAGAGAGTTCCAGGAATCATGAGACCACTACAAGAGGTGATAGACCATACGCTGGCCAACATTCCACGGCTACCAGAGGTACAGACCCCGCTGGCCGAGGCAACAGGGCTCTACCTGGCGGGATCGACAGTAGTCCAAACTCCGGTTCCTCCATTCGACAATACCGCCGTTGATGGCTTCGCTGTCAACACGAGTGGGTGGCAATCAGATCTAAATCCATTGCTTCGAGTCACGGCAACAGTACCTGCGGGCGTCGACTCTTCGCAACTTAGCATCGGCAGCGAAGAGGCGATTCGCATCATGACCGGGGCACCCATACCTCCTAGTGCCGACGCGGTGGTGATGGTCGAGGACACAAGCACAGAAGGTGACTACGTTAGAATCCTTAAGCTTCCCCAGATCGGCGACAACATTCGACGTCGTGGCAGTGACATGGAGACGGGCCAACATGTCTTTGAAACCGGAGTCCAAATCACACCGGCGGTTAGAGGAGTCCTTGCATCCCTGGGTGTGAAAGAGGTCACCACCTTTCGAAGGCCGAAAATCGGAATCATCTCTACGGGAGATGAACTCTCGGATTCGGCGATTCTTGCCCCTGGCAAAATCCACGACTCCAATCGTCCGGCCTTACTCGACTCGGTAACCGCCCTTGGAGCGACCGCAGTCGACCTTGGCAATGTCGGCGACGATCCAGATGAGATTCGAAGAGCCTTTAAACATGCAGTCGCAACTTGTGATGCACTCATCACCTCTGGTGGCGTAAGCGTCGGTGATTTCGACTACACCAAGGCGGTCCTCAATGAACTATCGGACAACCAAATCACCTGGTTCCAGGTCGCCATCAAGCCTGCGAAACCCTTCGCTTTTGGCGCCATAAGCGACATTCCAGTGTTCGGACTTCCCGGAAATCCGGTCTCAGCGCTAGTCAGTTTTGAGCTTTTCGTACGGCCATCTATACTCCGCATGCAAGGGGCAAGTCAGCTCTTTCGACCAACCCTTTCCGCGATATCGACGGCTGCGATCCATCATGAGCCGGATGGAAAGCTGCACCTTCTCAGAGCGACCATAGGAAGTGATCGGAACGGGGGCCTTACCGCAACTCCTCAGAACCAGCAGGGCTCCCATATGCTTACAGGTCTAGCACGAGCTAACGGGCTCATCCTCTCCCCGGATGGGGCGCGTATTGGACCCGGTGAACGTGTTGACGTACTGCTCATCGGCAACTTAGGAGCAGATACATTCTCGGTGCCAGCACCTGTCCCCACCGACAAATGAAAGCAGATCGTGGCTGAGGATCGCGACCCACTCCAAAAAGTTAGGCAGAAGCTGCATGCCAGCGGGATTGACGAGACTATCCAACAGTTCGAGCAGGGCGCCCACACGGCTGCCGATGCAGCGAAGGCGGTGGGCTGTGAAGTTGCCCAAATCGCCAAGAGCATAGTATTCGATACCAATGCAGGACCACTAATAGTCGTAGCCTCGGGTGTAAATCGGGTCAATAAGCGCCTGGTTGGCGATAGCATAGGCCTCAAGTTGCACTCGGTCGGGCCCGACTATCTGCGCGAGAGGCTCTCTCTGGAGCCAGGTGGAATATCTCCGCTGGCGGTTGATCCAGAAGTTCGCACTATCATCGACCGTACTCTTCTTCGGTTTGATCGCATTTGGCTAAGCGCTGGCACCCCATCTCACCTGTTGAACATCAACGTAGCGGCACTGGGTAATCTTTGCCACGCACAGATCATTGCAATCTGTGATGAACAATCCTGAGGGAAGAAGTTGAGCACCGTAGTGCTGAGCTAGGTCGTGGGTAGCTCCTTATGAGACGCGATCTTCCAGGTGAGGGCGGCAAAGCTTGTCGAGATCACTCCGAGACCGATATGAACAAGACGAAACCGCATCGAGTGGTCGCGATCTTTCATCATGTTCTTGATCAGCACGGACCATACGTAGATACTCCATGTTGCACTAGCTCGTAGGAGCCACCTATCTTTTGTTTGCATCTCCTCCAGTCTACTCAGCTCCTGAGTTGCCAGTAAGATTCTCAGGTCCATGCGAGTAAAGGAATTTTTCCCTCAGTGTAACGACTCTCGCCTTCCACACGCTTACATCCAATGGCTGTGCAGGGAAGAACATCAGCGGCAGATCATCTCGCATGTTGAGAGGGGAGAGCTATGTTGATAAATTTCATATCTGGCAAAGGCCTCATCATCATCACCCTCTTGGCGTCTAGCAGTTTCGGCACTGTCGCAGCTACTCACGTGAAATCCAACGGCGTAGGGCCTAAGACCGTGGCGGCAAAGGTCGACCTCGTAGCGCATAATAAGGCAACAGGCGCAACCTCGACTTCACATGGTAAATCGACATCTCCCACGACATCCACCTCCGGTCATGTCAGCAGCAGCATCCCGGTGGGTGCAAACCTCCATGGCCTATGCGTTGCCTATCGCGCCGATCTCATGATGGCCGGTGGAGTTACAGCTAACGTACAGACTCGTCTCGCAGGCTCTACCGCTTTTCGCAACCTCTCCAAGTTGGCCAATTCAAAGGGAGAGACCATAGCCGTTCTTTGTGCCACTGAGGGTGGTGTCTCAATGACCGCCATGCCCGCCGGGATAGCAAATCTGAAGGTGCCCCAGAGCACCGTCGTCTCAGGCGCATCTCATAGCGGAACACTCTCGTTGGTCATCGGCAACAGACCTTAACCCACCCATGCGGCCCAATGGGTAGACAGCTGGCCTGCAAGATCGTTAGATCTCAGCTCCAGTCTGTCTATCTGTTGGGCAAAGTTATAGCAGAAATCACCACTTCAGTAGACAGTCGTGCCGCAAGCGCCGACATGGCTTTGGACTCTTAATCCACAGGTTCTGGATTGGAACCCCAAGGGGTGCACCAGGTAGGAGCTAGTTTTCTTCCTGAGTCACTGAACTGCTGCCCACATTATCTTTAGTTCCATTAGGTGAGGGGCTAGATCCGCAAGATCGACAGAGCCGTCTGTCGACTGGTCGTCAATCTCCCTAAGGACTCGATCTCAGGCAAGCGTCGGCAGAGATACGTGGCGGTCAACGGGTTAAAGCGCAAGGCGTCCAACCATGTCCTGGCTCATAAGACGGGTAGATTAGTGGTTGGCGATGTGCAAGGTATAGAGAAGCACGTCAAAGCCAAACGGCGCATGGGACGACAGCGATCGTCAACAACTGTCACAGTGGTCGAGAGGACGCCAGGAACGCTATCTCCAAGACAAAACTGGATTAGAGCTGGACTTGCTGAACGAATCCGGTTCCAGCAAGACTTGCCCCGCGTGCTTAACACGCAA
>DAHZQE010000142.1:0-7006 GCA_027409005.1 Ferrimicrobium sp.
TCTTCCGCGCCTTCCTCGGTATCCTCGGTCTCCTCTGCGACCAGTCGGTTGCGCCGCTTGATGTCTGCGATGCTGTCTGGCTTGCCTAGGCGCTTGATGAATTTCTGGTGCAGGCGCTCTTTCAGCTTGCGAGTCTGCTCATCGTCGACTTCCTCTTCGGTATCCACAAGTGGTGGTGCAGCAGGCGAGCTGGAAAAGAGGTACTTGGAGGTTCTGCCCGTTGTCTTGTGCTTGCTGACGCCATCTGCGCTGTTTGCAGAAGGCAACGAAGGCTTCTGGAACGCTTCTGCCGGCTGCTCGGCCTCTTCGTCCACGTGATCAAGTGCCTCCCTCAGCCTCTTGGGCTCCGGCAGCTCGTCTCCGTCCAGCTCCGCTTCCAGCGCCCGCTTCAGCTTGTTCGACCCGCGCCGGCCGCCATCCTTGACCGCAGCCTCGTCGTCGCTAACAAACAGCTCATTGTCTTCGATACTCTCGCTGCGCTGCAATGACTCGGGGTTGAGCGTCGACGGCGGATTCCGCTGGAGCTGGGGCGCCGAGGAAGGTTTCGTGGCGCCGGGTCCTTTGGTGAAGAAGCTGGAGATGGACTGTTGCTTCTTCTGCGAGGATTGCTGCGTGAGTGAGGGAGAGCGCTGCGTGCCCATTGTCTGGAATGCTGTTACATTTGCATGCAAGAAGAAGGAGAAGAACGTCGCGGAATAGTCTTGGAGGGAGGTGGAGTTGAGGTTGAATTCGGAGGGAGCATGCACGTCATTGACGCGAAGTCACGTCCTGTCGCGCACCCAACGCGTCGCGCGAATACCAATTCCACTACTATTCCATGAGCAATCCCACGACGTTACCACCACCAATCATGCGTACCACTACTGTTTGGCCACCGAGGAAGAAAATACAGCGGCTACTTGCGCTGCACATCCTGGAGCCCATCACCGCGACCTCGACCTCCGGACAATTGCGTCATCATCACCACCGTCTCTCTCGTTCTCACTGCTACTGCCCCCCCTCCAGCCTGCATCTCTCTCCCCTTTCCAGTCCCACCCTCTCACCTGATTCCAGTCGATGTTTCCCCAATCCACGTTGATATCTTGGGCATTCGCATGTCCATCGATCGGAGGCCACACCACACTACGCCTCTCCTCCCTCTGCTTCCCTAGAAGCTTCTTGCTCCAGCCCGCCAGCCGCTCGGTGAGTGCTTCTGCGTGCTTCTTGAAGCCACCCTTGAGCGAAATCAGTCGATCCTCGATCATGAGCTCTGGACTGCCGACCGGAAGCGTGGCTGGTCCGACGAAAGCATCCCAGTCGATCTCTGCCTCAGTCAGCATATCCGGAGGGAGGTGCGAGTCATTCGGGAGATGCCTCTGGTGGGCATGTCTCCATCGAAACGGTGGGCTTGCGACTCTTCTCGATGGAGGTGAGAAGGCTTCGGCGATCAGGGCGCGTACTTCAGCTTCTCGACGAGGCGGAAGTGGATTGCTGAGAGTTGGGACGGTCAAAGCGCCGGAAGTGGAATCAACATGAAATGCAGCATCGACAATGTCCTGGATCACCGACTCGTAGTCACAGACTTCTTCTTCGAGTTTGTGCCGAGCATTGCGAGCGTGATGCCGGGCAAAGTCGCGGATCACGAGCGTCATCCTGGCCAGCTGCTTCCGAGCTTCGTGCTTGGTTGTGTCCAGTGGAATCGAGAGCGGATCTGTCTCTGAGGCGATATGCAGGAGTCGATGGAAATGCATGAGGGCTAGCCCCTTGTGTGCTTCGTCGATTGGCAGAGATCTGATCTCGTCTTCAGTCACGATGCCGGCTCTGGGCGTTGAGACCGGGCTTGCGACAACCAAGAACACCGGACCACCACTTGACGAGAGGCCTGGAGAGGTGTAAGCGGAATAGTGCGGTGACTTCCGGTAGTAGTGCCCGCCATAGCGAGGACCGAGCCAAGGACTTTGGTAGGGTGAGCTAGGAGCAGATCGGTACGTCTGCTGGCTGGAGTCACTCGACTCGGAGGCTGTCTGAGCTCTCTCTGGATTTAAAAGCTGTGAAAGTATTGTGGGCGGTAATAGCGGGATATCAGAGATTGCCCGCGAGCGGCCGAAATCAGAGAGGCACGCTCGAGTCGGAATTAGATTAGGCGAGGAATTTTCCATCGAAAAAGCAACGGGGTGAGCTGTATGTCGAGCGAAAGAAGAATCGAACCCCTAGAGGACGTTCGACCAATCGACCGATGGCGTGGAGGCCATGACCAGACGGAAACTCCATTTATGCTCAAGGAGTTCAGTTCATGATAAAGCTGGTCGTTGGGCACTTCGATGGGTATCGAAGCTTTGTCGTGACGGCGCACGCGTAGTCATGCAGTGAACGGCACTTGAGCACCATTTGCCAGCGGGTGCACCGGAAAGGAGAAGCTGGAAGCTGATCGCACTTATCGCAAAAGCCACAAGACGCCGGGAGTGCGAAGGCAGCGGGTCTGCTCGAAGTGCGAAATCTTGCCGTTGCATAGGGTGCAGCTTAAGGACATGCTGGAATGCGTCCCACATCGGAAGGTTCAGCTGCTGGTCCGCCGTCACTCGACCTCAGAATGTCGCAGGATTGATCCCATCTTTTCCGGAATTATCGCTTGATTCTGGACGCAGATCGAGCCGCCACCAGGAGAAGGATCTTGAGGAAGAAGAGCTGGCCGTCGGGTTGATGCAGTGATTGACCAATAGCTCTATCTTCATGTCTATGATGTTGCTTACACGCGCGCTTCACCAACATCTCACGACGGGGACGTCCTGCCCCTAAATTTATCCCGCTGAGTTTGACTTGGCGGAATCTCCTTTCATGGAACCTTTTCGGCCTCCACCAACAGCTCCTCCACCTTGAATCCCTCATCACCACCACTGAATTGCTCCATCAGCCTCTTTCTTCGACCAGCATTCTCCCTCGCGGCATCGGTGTGCGCCTCGAACCCGTAGAACTTTTGTAGGCACATGAGCAGCCACTTGCCCTCGTCCACTGTCATACCCCGATCCTCTTGCACGCGTCCCTCCATCAGCACCAGCCCCTTCTCCTTCACCAAGTCCAAGTGATGCGTGACGGTAGTGTGCGGCTGAGCGAATTCTCCCCTGAGCTTGAACTCTGCCAGGTGAGTGAAGAGTACAGTGGCGGTAGTCTCGGATGGGAACGTCCACTGCAGAAAATGGATCTCAGCTCCTTGTCCTTCCCGAGGGAGAGGGAGGATAAACTGGGGATGCTTCTTCGCGGTTGCGACAATCCGGGAGTAGGTCTCAGCGGGCATGACAGCGCAAAGAGATTGCGGATCCCGGACGTGACGAAGTCGCCAAATAGACTCGATCTCTTTGGGAGGCAGCTCAAGTGTCTTCTCTACGTCGATGAAGGAGCGCAGGGTCTTCACGCCATCGTTCGCAAAGGCATTGGTGTATTGCTTCGCTTGGCTCTCTTTCCGCTCGCCTGCTTCCGGAGGTGGTGGTGCTTGAAAGGGCACTGTACTCCTGATACTTTCGGGCGTGGGGGGTCGCTGCGCATCCAGCGGCGCATTCGCACCGGGTACTGTCGCCTTCTGCCGCAGCTCCTTGATCTTGTCCGAATGCGCCTCCTGTAGCTCCTCCACACTGTTCAAGCCCTGCTCCCGCGCCTTCCGCTCGAGCTTCTCCCGGTATTTCTCCTGCACACTCGGCTTGGTATGCGACGCCACAAACCGCACATCGTGGACCTGTGCCCATCGTCGCTGGTAGCACCGGTATGGCGCTTGGCTTGTCCAGATGGGTCTGTTAAGGAACGGCCCTCCTATGTTGAACACTCGTCGGGGAGTCGCCATGTCGCCTTCCATCAGCGGGCCTGTGCGGGAGTCGATAGTACACACGGCCGCAAAGCAACCTCGGTGGTGTATGGAGGTCTTCCCCTTTGGGAAAGAGGCGACAGCTGGTCTGGCTCGGCGATGCCGGAGATAGCGGTTCTTCTAAGCCTCGGCTCATCGAAGCAGCGCGGCTTACGCTCCCAGCCCGCCATCCCTCGAGATGTCACCACGCATGCCGTACCTTCTCCCCGTCCACTATCGCATCTCCCTCAAGACTGCCTCCTTAGACCTGCTCAAGCTCTTGGACCGCTTGCCCACCCGCACCGCGTTGCCACAATGCCCGTCGACTCACCCTACCCGCCACTGGACATCCCCAATGTTGGCATCTGGGATTTCCTCTTCGAGCGCAAGGACCGTGACTTTTCGGACGATAAAGTCATCCTCATCGACCCCTACAGCTCCACCAGATACACCTATGCGCAGGTCAAGCAAGCAGCAATCGACTTTGGCAAGGGTCTCCGCGCACTCTGGGAGTGGCAGAAAGGCGATGTGCTAGGACTGTACACGCCGAACTCGGTCGAGACACCGGCCATAACATGGGGCGTCCACTTCGCCGGCGGCATTGTCTCACCCGCGAATCCGGGATACACCGCAGAGGAGCTTGCCTTCCAGCTCAAAGACTCCGGCGCCAAGGCCCTCGCTACACAAGTCGCTCAGCTCCCCACCGCCATTGAAGCCTGCCGACAGGCCGGCATATCGAAAGACCGCATCGTTGTGCTCGGCGAGCGAGACCAAACAAGCAACTTCAAGCACTGGACGTCCATCCGCAACCCTTCCGGCACTGCGCGCTTTCGTCGCGCGAAGGTTGATCCCGCGAAAGACCTCGCCTTCCTGGTTTACTCCTCCGGCACAACCGGCAAGCCCAAGGGTGTCATGCTCACTCATCGTAACATCGTCGCCAACACACTCATGAACACTGCTGGCGAGTCACCCTTATCAAACAAGCCCCGCCCTGAAGCGCCCAACGGCGACAGCATCCTGGCTTTCCTTCCCTTTTTCCACATTTACGGCCTTACTGCGCTACTCCATCACGCCTTCTACCGCGGCCTGTCCATCTGTGTGATGCCCAAGTTCGACATCGAATCTTGGTGTCGCATTGTCCAAGATCAGAAAATCACGTTCGCCTACGTTGTCCCGCCCGTTGTCTTGCAGCTTTCGAAGCATCCTTGCGTCGACAAGTACGATCTCTCCAGCTTACGCATGATGAACTCCGGTGCAGCGCCTTTGACGCGTGAGCTTGTCGAAGCCGTGTACGAACGCATCAAAGTCCCGATCAAGCAAGGCTACGGCCTGTCGGAGACCTCGCCGACAACCCACATGCAGCCGTGGGACACCTGGCGAAGTACGATCGGGTCTGTCGGCTTGTTGCTGCCCAACCAGACTGCGAAGTACATGTCACCCGAAGAGAAGGAACTGCCCCGTGGTGAGGTCGGCGAGCTGTGGATAAAAGGCCCGAACGTCTTCGCTGGCTATCTCAACAACCCGGAAGGCACAAAGAATGCTCTGACGGAGGATGGCTTCTTCAAGACGGGAGATGTAGGGTATCAGGATAAAGAAGGCAACTTCTTCATCACGGATCGGGTGAAGGAGTTGATCAAATACAAAGGCTTTCAGGTGCCCCCGGCGGAGCTCGAGGGCTTGTTGGCGAATCATCCGAAGATCGAAGACGTAGCAGTACTAGGCGTGTACAAGGAGGAGCAGGCGACAGAGGTGCCATTGGCTTATGTTGTGCCGAGGAAAGGGGAGCAGGCGAGTCCGGCACTCGCGAAGGAGATTTCGGATTGGTAAGGACGCCTCCTACTCCGAGGATCTTGATTGTGTGCGCCCTGCTGACGGTGCCGTAGGCTGGCCAGCAAGGTCGCAAGCCATAAGCGACTTCGCGGTGGTGTGCACTTCACGGAAGAGATACCAAAGTCGGCAAGTGGGAAGATCTTGAGGAGGATGCTGAAGCTGAAGTACCAGGAAGAGGAGGCCAAGAGGCAGAGTAAGGCGAAGCTGTAAAGTAGTCTGAATAGCTCCGTAAATAGCACTGCCGCGGGACTAGCAGCGTTCACAATGTTCTTGCTTAACTACTCAGGGGAGCTGTCTGATCGTTTTCAGTCGTCCACAAACAAGGTGCGGGTTGGAAACTGCATAACCCAAACTATTAATCCGAAATGAATTTTCGCGGGCTGGCCGCGAGGCCGATCCGCTCGCGCGTTGTTTCCGAGATTCCATATAGTCGGGACCTTCGAGGAAAAATACCCCGGCCCGAATTGCTCGCCGCCGACCGCCGGGAAAAATTGAGGACCGTTGCGCAAAGGGGCTTAGGGGGTTCTAATGCAAATTGCCTCGATAAGTCAAGACTCTCTCTACAGGGCTGTAGATCATGCATCCGGCGAGCTCCTACAAGGTCGAAGGGCGCATTTCTGCTATCTCGGCCCCGCTGAGTCCGAGTAGCCCTCTTCCCTTCCGCTTCCTAGCGAGCTCCCCAACTGCTAGGCAACCCGTGTTACGGACATAATTCCGCACCAGCGCAACCTGCCAAATGACTAAGCAGCCGCAACAGAGCATCGCCAATACAGCTTGGCCGAGCACGACGGAGCGACAGAGCCCACAGAGCGCTCAGAGCTACAGAGCATACAGAGCATACAAATGGCAACGGAGCAAGCCTTGACGGCTACGATTCTCCTATGTATATAGACAGAGATCTTTCCTACGTAGGAGTGTGTTCAACTCATGTTACAAACCGACTGAAAGCTCACAGCGACTCAGACCTTGTTGTACTCATCGGGAGTTCACCGGACGAAGGGTACGTGACACCCTCACCCTTGTCACTGACAACAGTAACGACCGCAATCGACCAATCGTCATCGGCCAACCGAGACCAATACACCCGTGACCAAGAGCTTCTCTTGTCCTATCAGGTAGGACAGGATCAAGGTTACATAACACTTTGAACACCCTCAAGGACGAGACATCCTTGATCGATCAGCAACAATGGCTACCCAACGCGATTCGAGTGTCGCATCGACCAATCGGGCCTCCAACCACGACGACAAGATGAAGGTCGCCAAGCCCGACATGTTCTATAGAGATCGGTATAAGCTCGACGACTAGCTCAACCAAGTACTCCTCTACTTCGTCATAGAGGGAGTACCTGAGACCAAGCAAGCG